>JAISOY010000208.1 GCA_031275285.1 Bacteroidales bacterium
ATATTAAAGATCTTAGATAACGACTTTATGTTTAAATTGGAAACATCTGCACATAAATATTTTGCATTATTATTTCTTTCATATGTAATCTCACAATTGGGATCAATGTCTATTCCTCCCAATACGTTTATACCTGCTTCTTTAAAACCACAGGTAACACCACCTGCAGAACAAAAGAAATCTACTGCTTTAAGTGTTGTTTTATTTTTCATATGTGGAATAAAATAAGTCTCTTACATCAATATTAAGAATATTTGCAATTTCAACAAAAGTTTCAATTGTCGGCTGTTTTTCATTAGTACACCATCGGGAAACAGTTGATTCTGTTTTACCTAATTGTGCTGCCAGCCATTTGTTGGTTAGTCTTTTTTCTGCAAGAATAACCTTAATTCGATTAATTGCTCTTTCAGACATATTTATTGCTTTACTGTGCAAATTTATTGTTTCTTTTTCACTCGTGCAATTCTTTAGCGGATAACTTATCAACAATCAGGCACTTACTTTCCTCGTGTGTATGACTAATACTAAGTAGATACACATGGATTTAAATTTGGATTTCATTTCATTTTTTTGCGATCTTATTGCCCCCTAAAAATACGGCAATGCTATTCATTGGGATCTTTTAAATGAATTTTCTAAGCTTTCTAAACTTTTATTTTCTAACATTTCCATCATATCCTGCTTAATCCTATTTTTTGTTAGTTTTGCATAAACTGCTGTTGTCTTGATATTTTTATGACCTAACATTTTTTGAACCGTTTCTATAGGTACTCCTTTTTCCAGAGTAATTGTTGTGGCGAAAGTATGTCGCGCTGTGTGAGTAGTCAGATTTTTATTTATACCGCAAAAATCGGCAATTTCCTTTAAATAATCATTCATCTTTTGACAGGTAAGAATAGGAAGAAGTTTTCCCTTTTTCTGTTTATCCCTATATTTTTCTAAAATTAACTTAGGTATTTCCAAGACCGGTATAAGGGAGGGATTAGCCGTTTTCTTCCTTGGTGTATTTATCCACTTTTCTCCACAATATTCTGTAAAACTATTTTCATCTAATTTGAATGCATCACAATAAGATAAGCCCGTGAAACAACAGAAAACAAACACATCCCGAACTTGTGCTAGTCTCTCGGTTTTAAATGTTTTTCCAATTATGGAAATTAATTCGTTTTCTTCTAATGGTAATTTAATGGTCTCAGTGAATGTTATTTCAAACCGTCCAAATGGGTTTTTCAATAAAACCCCATTATCATATGCAAATCTCGTTACTTTTTTGAATTTCTGCATATATTTTGAAGCTTGGTTATGTCCCATTTTGTCATCTTTTCTTAAATAAATCCGATAATTTATAATGAATTCATAGTCTATTTTATGAATTGAAATATTTGTTAATTTATACTCATCAGCAAGAAAAGCAATCATATAACTCTTAGAGTATTCATACTTTTCAACTGTTTCAAGTGTAATGTCTCCTATTTCAAACCTTTTCTTTTGTAGGCCAATAATAAAATCAAAATAATATAGCAACGTTTCTTTTTCTTCCTGTAACGATTGTTCCTTTTCTTCAATACCTAGATATGCATTTTTAACCTGAATAGCTGTTACTGTATTATGAATCATTCTTAGTTGCATATAATGGTAATGTATTGAAGATTTAATGCTTTCTAAGGTCTCATTAATCAATTTGGTCTCTTTGGTCTTTCCGGTTGTTTTTCCATTTTTGGTATCCCATGAAGCTGGCTCTATCTCTATTGAAGAACAAAATTGCTTATTGTTTCCGTTAATTGTAATGCGAATCATTACACTACATTTACCATTTTTCTTTACTTCATTTTTTTTAATATAAAAAAGAATTTTGAATGTACATTTCATGCTTTACTTAGTTTTAAATTTTCAGATAGATAATTTAAAACAAAAATAAGTAAAGAACCATAATTTTAGCCAATAATAGACTGTGAATAAGTGCATTAATAGTTAAATCATTACGAAAAAATATCCAAAAATCCGTAATGATTTAGTAACGATTTTATGAAATTTAGGAAGATTTATAGCAATAAAAAATCCGTTAAACGTTTCAGGTTTAACGGATTGTGGGATTTGGTTCACTCCCCTAATTCTCTTCTGCAATCTACTTACTTTCAAATAGTTACAGTCTTTCGCTCCCCAGCTAGGACTTGAACCTAGGACCCCCTGATTAACAGTCAGGTGCTCTAACCAACTGAGCTACTGAGGAAGGTTTTGCTTTAAAAGCGGTGCAAAGGTAATGTCTAATTTCTAATATGCAAATAAAACATATAAAAAATTTTGCTAATACATATGGGAATTTTTGACGATAATAGAAGAATTCCTCATTAACTATCTCGAAAATAGTTAACAAGGAATTTACCAACCGTTACAACAAATTATTTTTTTTCTTTCTTGTTTTCGACCAGATATGCAATAACTAATCCTAGCCCCCCGAAAAACATCATTGATGCCAGATAGACCATATCCCGGTCCCTGATCGAAAGATCGGGAATATTAATATAAATAATGGCCAGGATCAATCCCAAGCCTAATCCTGTAAGCAAAAGCCCGATCTTAAGTGAGGTAAAAATATTTCTGGAAGAGGGTGAAAGCCAGTCAATCATATCAGGAGATACAACTATACCGCTTTTTAAGTCGATTTTCTCTATCAGAGCCATTCTTTCTTTGCGGCGGGCAAATAACTCTACTAGTTTATAAAATGCATATGCAAGTCCTAAAACAATTACTATTGGTGTTAATCCGTTCATGATATAAGGTATTTTAAGGTTGAACATTTATCCTGTCAATTATTATAGACGTATTTATTAATTTTGGTTACAATTGTTGTGTTATTTTTTTATAAAATAAATAGTTGTCGGAAATATTTTTGACTTTTGTAACAGACCATTGTAACCGGAAGATAATTCCTGCGTCTATAATTATTAGAATGAAGACAGGTGACGATATCATTTATATTGAACGCACGCTGGCCGGAGATACCGCCGCTTTTTCCGTATTAGTGGACAGGTATCAGGCTTTGGTCTATTCTTTGGTCATTAAGATTTTACGTCATCGTGAAGATGCAGAAGATTTCACACAGAATATTTTTGTGAAAGCATTTTTGTCTTTAGATAAGTTCCGTAATGAGTCCTGTTTTTCGACATGGTTATGCCGAATTGCCTATAATACAGCCATATCACAAATGCGCAGGGTAAAACCGGTAACCATTGAAATAAACGAAGAAATAACGGAAGACACATATCCGGAACACGTAGATGATCTTCGGGAAATCCGGTTGCAAAAATTACAGCAATCAATGGCTCTTTTATCATCTGATGATGCAATTTTAATATCTTTGTATTACCAGCATGGTAAATCAATGGATGAAATAGCTGAAATAACAGGTATGTCAACAAGTAATGCCAAAGTACGCATACATCGTATACGACAAAAGTTATATCACGAAATAAAAAAAATCGAACAGGATGAATGCACCACATAACCGGGATCATGAACTAAAAGAATTATTTAGTTATTTACCTATTGAACATCCGTCTCCTGATTTCACATCACGTACCATGGAACAAATTGTATGTGCTGCTGAACAGGCAAAGAATGTGCAACGCCGGTATATTATATTTACTTATGTATTAATGATATGTTTCGGGATGATTGGGTGTATCATTGCCGGTTACTTTATTAGTACATATCTTCCTGTAAAAGAATATTTAAAAGGAGCGGGCGAGTTCATACATTTGTTGTTTCAACCTTTTAGATATCTGGCTGACTTATTCTCCGAATCATCTAACAAACGAATAATTATCCTGGGTATCGGATTACTATTGTTGTTATTAACCGACTTGTTTATCAGGCAACAAAGAAACAAGAAGCACATTAAAAGCAAAATTTAAGGAAAATTGAAAACATAGGACTAATTACTGATTTACATATAAAACCCTATATGGTTTTCGAGGAGATCTGTTTTTGTTTTATTTCAGAAACATATAAGACCAATGATGTGTTTTAGTTAAGTCCTATGAATGATATCAAAAAGTAATTATTGTTATCTTTGGCTCCTGAAAAATCACCAATACTTTCATCCATTACATGAAATGTCCATATACATAACAAGTATACCTGCCATAATGAACGAAATCTGACATTAGATATGACCCTAAAAACAATTTTGTACAGATGAAAAATATCTGCTTATTATTCATTCTTTTCTGCTTTTTCGTACCATATCCAATTGACGCTCAGATATCAAAAATTACTGGGAATATTTTCGGTACTGACAAAAAAATAGAAAACAAAGATCGTTCTTTGAAAGATTCTTTGAGAATTGCCGAATTGACCGGGCAATTGGAACTGATGAAGATGAATGAGTCGGTATATCTGGACCAATTATCCAGGTCGAAATTTACACATGCTTCCGATTCCATGAAACAGGCCCGGCAAAGGATAAGAATCGATTCTCTCAGGCAAATATCCAATGGAGTACCCTTGGTTATTGAAGGAGATACCCTTTTTTCTTTATATGCCGCCCGTGGCGGAGTTACTGTTCATGACAGGGTTGAAAATGCTGAAAACAGGATCATTGAGTTGGGGAAGGATAGGGGTGTTATTCCGGATTCGATCTATCTTCTTTTGTTGGAAGACGGAATGCAAACGGAAATCATGTATGGTCATAAAGTTATTATGTCTGTTACACAGATTGATGCTTTATGGATGAACATGGATATGGAGTCACTTGCTAAGATTGAGAAAGAAGCGGTCATCAGTGCTGTAAAAACATTACAACATAAGAACAGCCTGCTGCAGGTATTTAAACGAATAGGCTTGTTCCTGCTTATACTGGTCATTCAGGTCCTTTTCTTATTCCTGACAAATTGGTTGTATAGAAGATTAAAGGCATTGATCAATAAGAATACAAACAAATGGTTTAAACCGCTTGTAATAAGGAATTACCAATTGTTAAGCCCTAAAAACCTGGCAAAAATCTGTATCGCCGGTGGAAATATAATGAGGTATGTTGTTATATTCCTGCAATTACTGATCTCCATTCCGCTGATTTTTTCTGTTTTCCCGCAAACAAAAAAACTGGCTTCCGTATTATTCGGTTATATTATCAACCCCATCAAATCTATTGTAATATCTATTGTTAATTATATACCCAATTTATTTACCATAGCTATCATATGGTTATGTATTAGGTATTTAGTCAAAGGGGTTGCTTATGTTTCCAGGGAAGTACAGAATGAAAAACTCAAGATCCCGGGATTTTACACCGATTGGGCAATGCCGACCTATCATATCATAAAATTCCTGCTCTATGCTTTTATGATCGCTATGATATATCCTCATCTCCCCGGTGCTTCTTCAGGGGGCTTTCAGGGAATATCCATTTTTGTGGGATTGATCGTTTCATTGGGTTCTACCACAGCCATCAGCAATATCATTGCCGGAATGGTCATTACTTATATGCGGCCTTTTAAGATCGGTGACCGGATAAAACTCAATGATACCGAGGGGAATGTGATTGAGAAAACATCTTTTGTTACACGTATAAAAACATCGAAGAATGAAGTGATCACAATTCCCAATTCTTTTGTAATGTCATCACACACTACCAATTACAGTGCATCGGCACGGGATTACGGACTGATTATACATACCAATATATCTGTAGGTTACGACATTCCCTGGCAAAAGGTGCATGAATGCCTGGTTAAAGCAGCAAAAATGACAAAAAATATCATCCGGGAAAAAGAGCCCTTTGTCCTGGACCTGGGATTGGAAGATTATTATAACGTTTACCAGGTTAATGTATATATCTCAAACGCCGATGCCATACCGCAAATAATGACCGAACTTCATACGAATATCCAGGATGTTTTCAAACAGGAAGGTCTCAATATGGAATCTCCCTTTTTGGTTTCGGAACGTAATCATTGAAGAGTAGAGAAAATGATCCTTGAAGCAGCATCTTTTTCGTGAAAAACCGTTACTCCGGAGCTGACAAACTCTTTTTCATCACATTGGTAGATATTGACAAATTGTTGTGGATTACGATCCACCAAAGGAAACCAGGAACTTTGTATCTGTACCATGATACGATGTCCCTTTCTAAAAGTATGTGCCACGTCAGGTAGTTCGAAGCGGATCAGTTCTTTCTGTCCGGGAACAAATGCTTCAGGATGTTCGAAACTATTACGGTATCGGCCCCGCATTACATCACCCCTGACCAACATCTGATAGCCACCCATCGGATATTTTTCACCATCATAGGAAAAATCATCGGGAAACACATCAATCACTTTCACCACAAAATCTATATCGGTCGTGGTAATGGCTGCATATATTTCTGCTGTAATTTCACCGGATAAGCTAATGTCCTCCAGAAGAATATTGCTCTGGAATGTGATGACATCCGGACGGCGGGATGCAAAGCGTTGGTCATTGACCATATATTCCTTAACCCTGTTTTTCTGAACACCATCCATATAAGGTACAGGGTGTGAAGGATCAGACAAATAACCTGTTGAAGAAGATGGGTTTTCCGGCGGTTCAAATCCCAAAATGCCATTTTCATGCAGGTACAAAGAATGGTTATTTTTGTTACCAGGCTTCCAGTCATCAAATGTTTTCCACTGGTTACTTCCCGTAAAAAACACGGTTATTTTGGGTATTTTGCTGATATTTCCCTGTTCTTTTAAGTGATAATTAAAAAAGGGTAATTCAATGTTCTTTTGGTAATATTCCGAGGTATTACTATTCAAACGGATATGTCCCAGTGAAGTGAAATTGTCCTGCGCCCAGGATCCGTGGAACCAGGGGCCGAATACCAGTCGCAGGTCAGTCTTCGGACTTTGTTTTTTTATGGTTTTATATAAGTTCCACGCACCAAAACAATCGTCTGTGTCGAAGAGTCCGCCTACAATCAATATGGCAGGTGCCACATCATGGCAGGAACGTCGTAAGTCGCGTGCTTTCCACCATTCATCATAATCCGGATGCTGTACCATATCATTCCAGAAACGTATGCTGTCACCGGTTAAACGGGTGAGGTTCTTTATGGTACCCTGACATAAATAGAAACTGTAATTATCCGTCCGGTAATATTCCACCCGTTTTCCAGGTACAGATGTGGGGTGTCGACGGGGCTGTCCTTGGTTCGTATGAAACCCGAAGGCATCTTCCAGCATTAAGGCCCCGTTATGATGAAAGTCATCGCCCATGAACCAATCAACAGGAGGGGCCAGCGGGCTCACAGCCTTAATTGCCGGATGACCGCTTAATGCGCCTTTCATAGCATAGAACCCAGGATATGATATGCCGAAAAGTCCCACACATCCGTTATTTGATGGTATGTTCCTGACCAGCCAATCTACCGTATCATAAGTATCCGAAGGCATGTCGACCATGTCTTCAAAGACTCCCTCACTCATCCATTTTCCCCTGACATCCTGAAAAACAAAGATATATCCTTTTTTCATGTATTCTTTCCAGTATGTTTTCCATAATTGCGGATGATAATGATCGACGCCATAAGGCCTGCAGGAATAAGGTGTCCGGTGGATCAATACCGGATATTTACTGTTTGTTTCATTCGGTAGATACACAACAGTAAACAACCGGATACCATCCCTCATTTCTATCATTAATTCCTGTTTTGAATAATGTTCTTTTATCCATTGCTCGTTAACTTCCTGGGATAGAAGAGGAGAGGAGCCACATAAATATAGGATAAATAAGATAACGGATAGAGACCCATAGAAATTATTTTTCATTTGCATGTTGTAGATCATGTCTGGTTTTACACAAGGTACGATTTTCTACCGGTTATTTTACGGTTACATCGAATAGCGGGACCCATCCTGTAGGTCCGGTATTTCTTTTAACGGATATATTGATGCCTTTTGTATTATTTTGGGAAGTATCCACAATGGCAATTCCCCATGTATATATTCCTTCAGGGATATCCTTTATTTCTTGACGATGCTTATAGGTTACCGGCTTGTTTTTAATCCATTGTGACGGTTCGGCATTCGGATCGATGAATATTTTCTGAGGAGTTTGGGTATTCTGGTCGAGCAGGGCAAATGCTACCTGGTATTTTTGGTTCCATTGTTTTATATTGGATGGGCATACCCCAACCCCCAGATTATTCCACCGGTGGATAATTGATATAGTGGTGTTATTTTTCATGGTTGCCGGTAAAGATATATGGTCGGGATATAGCCGGTAACCGCCTTCTGCAATGAACCGGTTTACCAGGTCAAGCGAATGTTCCATCCATGACCTGGTTTCGGCAATGTTCCGTAGATCCAGAATGTTCGCATGTTCGTTTAACGCATCCTGAAGTGTTTGTCCCCAGACATCCTGCCATGTTTTATACCCGTTAGGATCTCTTTGATACCAGTTTTCATTTCCGTTCATCCACCATCCGCTTTCTGCAATAACCGGCCTTCGGGGAAATTGTTCCTGCACTATGGATTTCTCAAAATCACCATAGTACTGGCTCATCCCAAAAGCATCGTGCCTTAGTATATAACCTTGTTCGAAAGCTTCGGTCAATAATGGTTTCCCTATTTCAACATGATAATTGATCGCAACAGGGATTTTTTTGAAGGATGTCAGGTATAAATGGGTGATCCAATGAAACATCGGGATATAATTGCCTTTATCGGTCAGTTCGATACTATGTCCTTCACCCCATTTTCCTAATCCGAAACCATCTACAAATTCCACTCTTCCGGGATCATCATAGCGTTCAGCAAAAGCCCGGATGAATTTTTCAAATTTTTCCTGGAAAACAGGATCATCAGGATACGGGGACCATTTTCCCGTATTTCCCATATACCCTTTGGCCCCGGCCATTCTCACATATTCCGGTGTAGATGATGTACGGTAGTCCCTGCTGTCCACATATACCCTGAAAGCCAGTTTTAATCCCCTTTCTTCGGCTCCTCTTTCCAGGAGGAGGAAAAATTCATCATATTCCCAGGCATATGCCCCTTCCTCTTTTTCCAAAGCGCTCCATGGCCACCGTATATATAAATGAGTGGCATAATCAGATGCTTTCACCGGAGATGCGTGCCCTTGTACTGAGATATGGTCAAATTTTTGCCAGAATTTCATGTCCGGATGATAGGCGTCAGCATATAAGGCCCATCCCATCATCGGATTCCGGATTATTTTTTCTTTTTCAGGTTCCAGATGAACCACATGATTTCCGCGGATCCCTTTATCCCTGGTGACCGAAAGGTAATCTTTGTTATTCGGATAACCGGAATATATGATACATAACGGGATAAATAGTTTCAGGAGCAGATACATATCATGAAAGAAATATATATTTCACAACAGGTAAAAAAGATAAGGTGTTAGTATCTGGTGGCAGCATCCTTAGGGAAATCTTCTCCGTTCCATGCTTTTTTTGCAGTCCAGTCTGCAGCCGGCGCGGACCAGAACTCATGATCAGCAGGCAGCCCTAACGGTAGGAATCCGAGAGAAGTAAGGTACAGACTACCGGTATTGGTATAAGAGTCGGCAACATTAGGTTGGTGACCGACAAATCCCAACTGAAGGAAATTGTTCTTATCAAAATTGTTCTTGTTGGCGAACATCCGCTTCATTACAGCGGTTAATCCGCAACGAACCTGTGCCGGAGTGATACTTTTCGGTAATTTGTCGAGGTATGCCATTTGGGCCAATGGTTGAAAAGCGCCTACACGGTATGTGATAGAACGCCCGAAAGCCGGGAACGTCCCTTCCGGGGAAATGATCCTTTCAAGAAATTCGGAATAACGCTGCATTCGTTTAAATGCGGTTTCATAAACGGATTGGGGCATTTTTCCGGCTTTATTTATCCATACATCTAAAATATCTACCAGCATGGGCTGGATTACATAGCTATTGTAATAATCCATATGGAATACATCTCCATCACTATACCATCCGTCACCTACGTACCAGCCATTAATTTTATTAATGGCGTGTTCGATCCGTTCCGTGTTGTATTCTTCATCGACCAGTAAAAGGAATATTTCCGGCATGGCGCCGAACAATAACCAGTTACTGTTATATGGTTTTACCCTTCTTATTTCTTTAAATTCCTTAATGACCCTTCCTTTAGTGATGTTATCAAGAGGCTCCCATAGTTTCGGCATGTTACGGATCAATCCGTGGGCAAGAAAAGCTGCATCTACCAATGGTTGTGAACCGGCAGTCCAAGCCAGGTAATCCGGACTTGACGGATCAACCGCATGAGCCATACTTTGAAGGGTCCAATCATACAACTGCTTCCGTTTTTCCCCTTCCGGTGTTTGATCATCCGGTAAGGAAAACCATAGGGATGTTCCTGCCGTAAGCCGTCCAAATGCTTCCAGATAGCTTACATTTTTATCACGGTTATCCCATTTGGGACTTACGTCCAATAACATGTTTTTTTTGAGCTCTCCTTTGCTCATATAATATAAAATGGGTGCAGAGATCCGGTACAACAGATCAGCCCAGTATTTGCGGTCCTGTGCACCGGTAGATTTTTGTGTTTCCGCCAGGTGTTGCTGTGTTCCGCTTGCAGCAGCCGGCATAGTTCCGGCTATACCTAATATTGAAGCTGCTTTTACAAAATGCCGTCTTTCCATTTTTGTGAATATAATTGTTTATATTTACAACAGATATTTAAAAATTATTCAGATAGGGGTTTATTTACCTTCTCAGGGCAAACCTGGATTTTTTTTTGTTTGGATAAATGTTTTTTATGGAAAAACTTATAGAAGATAAAACCTATTATCAGACTTGTAATCATTGAATGTGGAAAAAGATTATACTATATCGTAGCAAATATAGCACCATAAATTAAGATACCCATGTGGTTTTTTCAAAAAAAATCTTTTTAAGAATAAATATTTAAACTAAAACTATAAATAAGATGAAGGAATTAATTGTAAAAAAAGCAAATACAGGATCAAAATCATCCTGGACGGAAGTCGGTACTGCTTTAGAGTCAAGTTCATGGAACAATATTGATGTGGTGAACTGGCCGGAATATAATTACCGTCCATGGGTGCAGTTCAGAATGGTTTACAGTGATACGGAGTTTTTATTACAGTATCAGGTAAAAGAAAAATACATACGTGCAGTAGCTTCCAGGGATAATGGCGAGGTATGGAAGGATTCGTGTGTTGAATTTTTTGTGATGCCTGCAGATGACGGGGTTTATTATAATTTCGAATTCAATTGCGCGGGTGTATGCTTATTGGCTGCCGGAACAGGACGAAGCAACAGGAAACCGGCTTCTATGGACACCCTGGGAGAGATAAGACGTTTACCGAGCCTGGGAAAGATCGCTTTTCAGGAACGCAAGGGAGATGCAGATTGGAGTATGTCGTTGGCTATACCTTATACTTGCCTGTTCCAACATCCCGGCTATTCTCCGGAAGGGAAAATAGTTCACGCCAATTTTTATAAATGCGGGGACGATCTTACTGAACCTCACTTTTTGAGCTGGAATCCCATTAAAACGGAAAAACCTGATTTTCACCGTCCGGAGTTTTTTGGAAAAGTAAAATTTGAATGATATAGGAGTATCTGAAATTATCAGGTATTTCTTTTTACTCAAAATTTAATTTTACGGATCATCATACCTTCCAGTCCCCATTTTTTCTTGTCTCCAAAACAGTAAGAGACCAATGCCATATCAGGCGCAAGAAATTCCAGTGCCGGATAGCAATACCAGAGTCCCGGGTTATTTTCAATCGACTTCTTGTTGGTCCATGTTTGTCCGTCATCTTTGGAGACAGCGATACATAAAGGAGTACGTTCTGTAGGATGGTCATTCCACACGGCCACCAGATCCTTTGTAAAAGGGTTACGAAGAATCAGGGCCGGAGACCTTGCTGATTGTAACGTTCCCTGTACAGCTTCTGTCCATGTTTGTCCATTATCTTTAGAATATGAAAAATATTGGAAATGGGATTTTGTACGTACATACATCAACAACCGTCCGTCTTTCAGGGGAATTACCCCGGGTTCTTGTTTGATAACGCCTTCAGGTCCTTTCATAGGTTGACTTTCCGACCAGCTGACTCCATTGTCGTCCGAGTAGATACACGATATCACACCGTCTTCCCTGAATGAAAGAGATCCTTTTGAATGACAGGAGACAGGCACGATGATGCGTCCGTTTTCCAGTTGAAGCACACGGTTGTTGTTCAGGACATAATATCCCGTACCCGGAGGTATACAACTGACCGGGGAAGACCAGCTAACCGATTCATCCTTTGAGATTCGCATCACAGGGTAACAATCATTCGTTTGGTTCTTTACCAGGTAAAAAAGGGCTATATTTCCATTCTGTAAGCGTAAAAGCGACACCGACATGATATTCATGGACCCTTCATTGGCAGCTACAAGGATCTCTTTACTCCATGTTTTCCCTTCGTTCTTTGAAATGCGTCCTATCAGGCTGGCTGCATCATGGTCGCCACTGCCTCCTGTGAATTTAGTGTTTACCATCAGGATATCATTATTTTTCAGACGGATAAAAGCACCTTCACTGGTCCGTGGGTTTTCAGGCAGAGGGGCCAGATATAAAGAGTCTGTCGTAATTACACGCGAAAGATGTTCCTGCGGAAAAAGAGGATGGAGTATAACAGATAAAAATAAAATGATGATCGATCGTTTTTTCATGTCTTTTATTCAATAGGGAATAAACACAATGATAAAAATAATTGATGAAACGCCCAAATTTATGTGAAGCTCTGTAAATCTTTACCTTTTACTTGAATCATTCGTCGGGGGATAAGTATTATTTGTCGATTTTTTGTTGTTTCCGGCTATTCGATTCACATATCTTTGTAGAAAATAAAAACATCGAAAAATGGAATATCAAATGAAAAATGTAAATCGTTCCGGACGTAACAACAGGGTTGCATGGGGTATAGTGCTGGTAATGGCAGGGTTATTATTCCTGGGGATCAATTTCGGATATATTTCCATGCATCTGAAAAGTGTTGTATTTTCATGGCCGATGATACTCATTGTGATCGGTCTGATCAGCCTTTTTAAAAAGAATTATACCGGAGGTATCGTCTTGTTGATGGTGGGCGGGTTTTTTATTATGCCCCGGATAATCAACGCATTTCCTTCTGTTTTCCGGGGATTGGATGCCGGTAATTTTGTTGGACTGTATTGGCCTGTCTTGCTTATTGCAGCAGGAATACTGGTGCTCTTTCGTTTTGCATCCCGTCCGAAGGAAGTAAAATGGCATCGTCAGAGACATCATTTCACGTCCCATAAATCAGAAGGCATCCATACTGATAAAGGATT
Source organism: Bacteroidales bacterium (assembly GCA_031275285.1). Classification (NCBI taxonomy): domain Bacteria; kingdom Pseudomonadati; phylum Bacteroidota; class Bacteroidia; order Bacteroidales; species Bacteroidales bacterium. The sequence goes on from JAISOY010000208.1 coordinate 13,339, forward strand.
TGTCAAGAGTAGTGTTTTTGCAAATGGTGAATATATTATTTTAGACCCCGTTTTTTATGGCGGCGATATTGAAGTTGTCTTTGGGGGTATCACCTTAGACCTGCGTAAGACCACACTTCCTGAAGGAATTACTTACCTTCATTCAGATGCTGTATTCAGTGGTATCATTATCTATGTTCCGGAAGACTGGACGGTTGAATTCCATACTTCAGCAATTTTTGGCGGCGCTCATGATAAACGGAATGCAGGAAATACTGACGAATCGAGAAAATTGATCATTTTCGGGGATTATGTTTTTTCAGGAATTGAGGTCAAGAGTTAATAAAATATCTAATTGTCAAGATGTTATTTCCATCCTTTGGTTTTGAAAATAAATTGAAAGCAATATCATATATGCTGGTATTCAGTATATTTATGTTATTGTATTTTCTTTCCATGCGTTGGCTTCTTCCTCTTTCCGGATGGATGCTCTGGATAGACGCATTGATCCATACCTTACTGCTTGCCGTACTCGTATTTTTGTTATGGAATGCCATTCGTTACGGTAACTTTGAATCATTACCCGCGCACCAGCTTTTTATCAACTACACGGCATTGTCGGTTTTGTTTGTGTTGGTCTGGTCCGGATTGGGATATCTGGTTGAATATATATTGTTCGGGAAATCCTTATCAGCCCTTTTTATTCCTGTATTGCCAACAAAATCATTAATTGGCTTACTGTTATATTTTGTGTATGTCCAGCGATGTCGTTATTTTCTGCTTTTGAGTCATCAAAAAGAAGAAGCGCTTCAGGATCACGAAACCGGAATGGAAATTGTACAGGAAATATTACCTGAATTACCTGTTTCTGAGTTATTGGAGCGGGTAACCGTGAAATCAGGACAAAAGATACATGTGATCTCGATTCCGGATATTATTTATATACAGGCGGAAGGCGATTACGTCCATATTATTACGGAAGATGGAAAATACTTAAAAGAACAGACCATGAAATTTTTTGAGACTCATTTGCCGTCCAACCAGTTTGTCAGGATACATCGTTCTTATATTGTACATGTGGAAAAGATTTCCCGCATTGAATTGTATGAAAATAAAAGCCAACAGCTTACTTTAAAAAATGGAGATAAACTGAAAGCCAGTTCTTCAGGATACAGGGCGCTGCGGGCTGTATTGAACTTATAAATTTACCTTGAATGAAAACCGCTATTATATTTTATTCCAAACGTGGAACAACGGCTAAAATAGCCGGATTGATCGCCAATGAATTGAAAAATAATGAGGATGTGGCACTTATTTCGTTAAAGTCGGATAAAAACCCTGATATTCAGGAATATGACAAAGTTATTCTGGGTACCCCGATATATGCCGGAAATCCAGCCAAACGAATGGTCAATTTTTATTCCATGAACGAAAATATCCTGATGCAAAAAGAATTGGGTCTTTTTGTGTGTGGAATGATTCCTGAAAAGGAAAAGGAAATAGAAGAATTGAACAATGCCTATCCAAAAGCATTACTGGATCATGCTAAAGCCACAGGATACCTGGGCGGCGAATTCCTATGGGAGAAAATGAACTTTTTTGAACGTTTGGTGATAAAGAAGATAAGTAAGAGCAATCAATCTGTTTCAAAAATTGATTTTAAAGCCGTTGAAACCTTTGCCCGTGAAATGCAATAAGCACTCAGTGCTATTTGTGTTTTGTTAAGTTGCATTGATCCATCTGATTGCGTTTATTGGGTGTGACGTTAATTTATAGGTATTACTTAAAACAGTACGGCACCATTTTTGAAACGAACACAGAAACCTATGGTTGTTGATAACACAGTTTTTAAGTAATTAAGCACTCAGTGCTATTTATTGTTTTCTTAAGTCGCATTGATCAAGTTAATTACGTTCAGAAAATATAATATTAATTGTTTTATATTACTCAATAAATCCATACATCATGAAAGTCCTGCTCAAATCAATCGGTATTATTGCTGTTGTACTTAGTTTAGGAAGTTGTAAAACCACATCGGACATGCATAGCAGCCAGAATTCACTGGACTGGTCAGGTATATACAAAGGCACCATTCCTGAAGGAGAAGGTAAGGAATTAGTAGCTATGCTCACCCTTGAACCCAATTCAACTTATACCATGGAAAGCGCGATCACCTATGATGACCGAAAAACCACAGAATCAAAGGGTACTTTTTCCTGGAAAAGATCAGGAAATGAGATTGAATTGAAAGATGGCAAAACCGGTAAAAAAACAGTTTTTAGGGTGGGAGAGAACAGGTTGACCGGAAAGATCGGTACATCTCCGATTACTATGACAAAATTTCAAAAAGAAACTATTACTGAAAAATACTGGAAATTGATAGAACTGAACGGGAAACCGGTAGTAGTGGATCAACCCGGCCAACGTGAGGCCTTTATGGTTTTGCATACGGAAGGTAACCGTGTACATGGAAATGGAAGTTGCAATTCTTTTAATGGGATGTTTGAACTGGAAAACATGAACCGGATCAAATTTTCTAAAATGGCGGCTACCATGATGGCCTGCATCAATATGGAAACAGAAATAGCATTCATGAAAACACTTGAGATGGTGGATAATTATACCCTGTCTGCTGATGGCAAGCACTTATCCCTAAATCGAGCCAGAATGGCGCCTTTGGCCCGTTTTGAAGTAGTGTATTTACGATAAATGTACAAACGTATCCTAAAAAAGCCTCAAAGTAAATTTCTTTGAGGCTTTTTTATATTTAAACAGATATCACTTGCTTTGGGTTTAAGCACTCATCAGTGCTATTTATTGTTTTCTTAAGTCACATTGATCAAATTGATTACATTTATTAAATGTGACTTTAATTGTTAGGAATGTCTTTTGTGAGTGAATATTTTTATTCGTTCGTAAAAAGAATACCGGTTGATGATCAACCGCGCCTGATACCTATGGCTTTACGGACTTCTTCGATGGTTTTGGATGCGCTTTCCCTGGCTTTATCACGCCCAGTGTCAGCCACTTTTGCCAGATAATCCTTATCCTGTATAATTTCATCGAACCTTTCCCGGATCGGCGCAATATAAGCATTGATATCTTCTGCCAGCTGTTTCTTTAAATCCCCATAACGAATACTGCACTGAGCGTACTGATTTTTGAAAAAATCCAGTGTTTCCGGAGCAGATACAAGCCCCATGATGGTAAACAGATTCTGTACCGGTTCGGGAGGCGTCTGGTTAGGGGCTGTTGGTCCGGCATCAGTAACAGCTTTCATTACTTTTTTCCGGATATCTTCGGCGGTATCCGTCAGATAAATACCGTTTCCTTCCGATTTTCCCATTTTCCCGTTACCGTCCAGTCCCGGTACTTTTACCAATTCGGAACCAAAATTGAATGCTTCCGGTTCCGGAAATACTTCACATTGATAGGTACTATTGAAACGGCGTGCATATACCCTGGCCAGTTCCAGATGCTGCTCCTGGTCTTTTCCGACGGGAACCTTATGGGAACGGTGTATGAGGATGTCCGAAGCCATAAGCACAGGATAGGTCAAAAGCCCGGAATTGATGTTTCCCGGCTGCAAACGTATCTTATCTTTAAAGGTGGTGGTACGTTCCAGTTCCCCTACATATGCGATCATGTTAAGCAATAGGTACAATTCGGATATCTCAGGGATATCACTTTGCACATATAAGGTGCTTTTTTCCGGATCTATGCCTGCAGCGAGGTATACGGCCATGATACGGCGTACATTGTTGTACAGGTCTTCCGGGGTAGGATGGGTGGTCAACGAATGATAATCGGCAATAAAGAAATAACAGGTCTGGGAATCCTGTAATTTGACAAAATTACGCAATGCACCGAAATAATTCCCCAGATGCAGACTTCCTGTCGGCCTGATGCCGCTTAATACAATATCCTGTTTACCCATATTTACCGATTCAATTTTAAAAAGTGCAAAGATACAATAAGAAAAAGACACCGGAAATATTTCCGGTGTCTTTTTCTTATCTGTCCGGGCAATAGAATGCCCTGAAAGGTTATTGTATATTTAACTTTTTGGCAATGTGTTTGGGTATAGCCTCTTTATGCACTATATAATTCATGGTTTTGAACGAAAAATAAGGTTCGGAAACATAAAAATAACCATTGTATTTACTATCCGAAGTTCCCCAGGAGTTTTTCACCTTAAAGAAAGTATTTCCATTCTGATCTTTAGCTATACCGGTGATATGCATACCATGATCGTCGGTGGTCAGGAAGTTATCGAATGCTTGTTGCCGCATTTCTTGTGTGATCTTTTTCTCAGGAACTATCCCGTCCAGTTTCATGATCTGGCTCTCGCGTTCTTTATCGGAAACACCGATCCAGTGCGCCTTATCCGAAGCGGACATTTCTTCCGCATTGGTTTCGGGTACTACGGCGAATCCCTTACGGTAAGCAAATCCTTTTTCACTGACATCAGCTCCCCATAATACCGAATGGCCATTATTCAGTGCATATCTGGCCACTTCCAGCATTTCATCCATCGGAAGGTTGTAGGATGCTCCCCATATCCAGTTATCCGGTATTTCCAGAATGAATTTCTGGTAAAAAGGATGGTGGGTATAAGAGGTAATGGACACATAATCATCCAGGTCGACATCTAACGACTGCATGAAACTTTGCGGTGAATATTGTTTGCCCTGATAGGTGAATTTTTCAGGACGTTCGCCCAGATAAGCATCCATAAATCCGTTAAAACCGTTGAGCCAGGCTGTGGTCAGGGTATATGCCCGGTTTTTCGCTTTGGCATCATCGTGTGTTTTTAACACGGCAGTGACATACGCTTTGGCTATGGCGTCCAGTTCGGCATGTACATTTCTATCTTCCCCATAATTCAAACCCTGGTATACTTCCTGGGGTACTATCCCGAAGGTACGCATTACCCAGAATACATCTTCAAATGATCCGCCGGCCTCCATATTTATTTTACCATGCAGCCGCATATATTTCTCGGCTTTGGCCGGATAGGTATGCCGTACAATCCACATTTCCGAAAGGTCATACTCCGGCTTTCCTTTACGCAACAGTTCACTTTCAATAAAAGAAATACCCGCATAACCCCAACAAGTACCTGAGCTACTCTGGTCCTTGACCGGGGTGGTTTTTACTTCTTTGATGACTGTAAACTCATAATTCGAATTTTGCTGGGAAAATGCAGCAAAGCCCATCATCAAACAACCCAGAGAAAAAATAACTTTTTTTATCATATATAATTTATTAAAATTTCGCTAATATTCAACTGATTAATTAGATATAAACAAAAACAGTATCTTATTCCATCACCATATCAAACTGATCATACGATCCTGTACGATGCGCCAGATGTTTGGTTGAGGGCGAAATACCGAATAAGGGCGAGTAAGTCTTCACCTTTATGGTCTTACCATCAGGCATAAACTCCAATATACGAAGCCAGCCGTCACCGCCGTTACCTTCCCATCCTCCGCCAAGGACCTGCACATTAAACATCATCTGGTGTACCTTCTTTCCGGCTGAGTTCTTATCTACCCGGTAAGCGACCGATTCTTCAAAATCACCCGGCTTTCCCGTATGACCGCAGATCACCATGAAAATATTGTCGGACGGCTCTATTAACTTCTTCCAGACAGCTTCACCCCAGTTACGCGGCGTAATAGCATAGCCTTCTTCTTTGATCCGTTCTGCCGTCCGTTCGCGCAGGAAAGAATGGGTCATAAAAATCACTTTATGACCTTTATACTGCGGATCGGCAGCTAATTTCTTCGCCCAGTCGAGCACCTCATCCCGCGGAGCAAACTCGGAAGTGATTACCAGCAGCTTTCCCCAGTTCGGTTCATTAAATTCAAACGCCGCATTTTCCAATGATTCAACTCCACTTCTGTTCGGGAATGCACTCACGCATATATCACGCCATGCCGTATTTCGTTCGAACGGGAAATATTCGGGAAAATGCGTCATGCCATTTTCTGAACTTCGGTATCCGTATTCATGATTACCGGCTGAAATAATGTAAGGCACTTTGTTGTCCAAACGCTCAAAAGCGCGCGAACCTGCTTCCCACATTTCCCGGCTGGTCTGGTTCAACATCTTACGGTTGCGCACGATATTCTCATTCTGCTCAACAATATCACCAGTACACAGCACTGCCTTTATCTTCAGGTGATCGATATTGTCGGCGATCCAGGCCGTACAAAGGTCAAACAATGGTTGATTGATGTCATACTTGGTATATCCTTGCGGGTCGCCCAGTAAGATCATTGAAAACGAATTCGGATCTGTCAGATGTTGCCGGTCCGCTCTATGCTGGCCTGAAACGAAAAATGAAACACTTAGCAACCAGCTGATAGAAAATATTAATTTCTTCTTCATATTTATTTAATGTTCTATCTCATGAATCAATATTATACATATCCAGGTATGATGCAAATTTAAACTTTTTTTCGAATGAACAAAATGATAAATGTACAACCTTAATTAAGGTTGAAAAAATCAACCGGATAAAAGATGTGGATTTCTATCTTTTTCCATTAGATTATTGTATTTCTGATCCATTAAATGTTGGGTGGATATTTTTTTATATGATCTCGTTGTAGTCTGAGAACGGTCAATTTCTGATCAGTGATCAATGTGAATCAGAAAACCTTCAACATTTAATCGAAAAAAGTAATCGTTTATTTGTTTTTGTCAAAAGAAAGTCATTCCTTCAAGGATTCTTTTTAACCAATTATAACTTTTAATTCAACTTTTAATTTAATTATTGCTTTTAGTTCAATTATTTATTATCCAATTTAAACATGAAAATTTCAAAATTTGTAGGTGTATTGGTCGCATTGGCAATTGTAGGATTGTCATTAGGAGATGCTTTGACCGGACATGGTATCAAAGTTAACAAGAATTTAAACCCTATTGTAGTGGGTGATGGTAGTAGCAGTTCTGGTGGTAGTTCTAGTTCTAGCAGCAGCAGTAGCTCCGATGATAGCAATTAGTACTGCTGCGCCAGAGGGTTGTAAAACCGACTTCACACTTATAAAGAATGGTAATGAAACAATGTTTAATTATGATTGCGTAATAGGAAGTGATTCAGGATACATGATTTGTTATTTTTCTTGTACTGGATGTTCTGCAAGTGCCCAATGTCCCTATGAAAATATTATAACAATGACATGCAAAAAATAGGTTTGTTTTTTCATGCTCCACAAATAACCTGAGTTTTGGATAAAATTGATTTTATTAAATTTTCAGCAAAAAAACACATAATAATCATGTGATAAGACATATACGGATAATTGTCCTCCTTTCTCTTATCCGAAACTTAGGTAAAATAAGTATATGCCTTATATAAATTAGGAATACTCAAATTAGATTTTCAATAACGAAATTTTGAAATTGCTAAAAATCAAACCTAAATTCTGACATTTTGACATACAAAAATATAACAATATTCTAATTATAAATAAGTTCTAATGGAAAAAGTTTTTTTTCTCTTTTTTTCTTTCTTTTTCTTTTTTTCATGTTCAGTCCGGCAAAGAGAGTCGCATTTGGAAGGGGATTGTATTACCATAAACCTTGATGGAGAAAAAGAGGCATTCATCCCAATTTCATCTGTTTTTAAAAATGTGCAGCCAATCATACTTGAAACCGGCAAAGATTGTTTAATAGGCAATCTTAGTGAACTTCAGGTTTTTGACGGGCATATTTATGTATTTGACAAATATTTTGCAAAAAGTTTGTTCGTATTTGACATGGAAGGCCGGTTTATCCGCAAAATAGGCAATGTAGGAAAAGGTCCCGGAGAATATATTCAAGCAAACGATTTTACATTAGATACGGAGAACCGGTTTATTTACCTTAGTGATCGGGGTAACCGTGTGCATAAATATCAATTGGATGGAACATATATTAATTCAATCACGATACCGATCCCCCGTTCAAATATCAATTTCATTCAATATTACAATGGCCGGTTATATGCGGATGTTTTTCCGTGGGAACCTGACATGGCTGATTACATGCTGTTGGAAACAGATCCGGATAATGGGAAAATTCTGTCACGTTCGCTTCCGATAAAATACAATAAGGGATGGGCAGAACTGTTTTTTATGGGGCACAGTTTTTTTATGTCGCGCTTAAACAGTCCCCCAAGATACACCCAATTGTTTATGGACTATATCGTATCTGTAGACAAAGAGATCACCCCCTATATCGAACTGAAAAGTAAAAACCTGATAACGGATAACGATTTAAAAAATTTGCCCGAGACCACATACAAGACGAATTTAATGGAAAAGTTGGAACCTCTTCAGGGACGTTCAAAGATATTTGATGTACATAACTTTGTTGAAAATGAAAATGTTATCATTTTTAGCTACCAGACTGTAATATTCAATTATTTTACGGTAGTGTACTCTAAGGAAACAGGAACAGTGAGGATAGCGGAATACTTATGCAATGATTTGATTTTCAAACACGACAAAAGCGGATTGTATGGACGATTTATATTTTTCGATGCGAAGGGCGCTTATGAAATATTACATACAAATATGATCGATGATTTTCAGGAATCAATGAGGAACAATGAACTACTTCCCGGTTTAGAAAAAGCAGAACAATTAATGGAATTAAATACTGAATCTAATCCGGTTATTTTTTACTATGAATTCAAGGATGCAGAATAAACGACTATTTGTGGTGATTGTTGCACTTAGTGCAACAATTATCTGTTTTGGCTTAGGTGTAATGATCAAACCGCGAACGACGGCGCAACCAGCGGAATCGTTACAAAGTATCCTGATGGAACATATAGAATATTCACCGGAAGTATACCGGGCGCACGAAAATTATGCAGGGCAACTGTATAATGATACTATCATGCTTATTTACCGTTATTCCTCCAGAATGTGTACTCCCTGTTATCAAGATGATCTGATTGATTTGAAAGAATTCATCGAAATCATTTGTCGGAATGTAGTATTGGTATTACCAGCTTATCCTTCCAATGACCGCAGAAGTCATATACGCATAAATAGCGAAACTCAAGGGCTAAAATACAGGAATATTCCTCCCGATTCCCTGGCATTGCCCATACACGCAGACGAAGGCGAAAAACGTTACTTTGCTATAATGGATACTCAGGGTCATGTAGGCATGGTTTTCTTTCCGGAAAAAGGGCGGCAGGACCTTACCCGGCGTTATTTTCGGGAGATTGCAAAGTTTTTCCCATCACATACGGATGTAAAAAAAGACAGTGTGGTCATTACTCCTTAAATCTGCACTATTCTATATGAAAATTTTAAAGAACTATTATCTTCTATTGGTAATTACCTGCTTGATGGTCTATCTTCCCAGCCTGTGGAATGATTTCCAGACAGGTTGGGATGATCAGTGGGCTGTAATGAACCGTTATACGGAGGATGGGTTTACAAAGGAGAACCTGCAGGCGGTGTTTGGCGATTATTATTACGGACAGTACAGTCCCGTCAATACCGTTTTCTATATGATGATCTATGATGTATTTGGCTATAACCCTCTCATTTTTCATCTTTACTCGTTGCTGTTGCACATCGCCAATTGTTGCCTGCTGTTCCTGTTTTTGCGGCAGATAGCTGCAATATTTACCAACCGTGCGTCGCAAGGCAATCCGTCTATTCTGGTATTTGCGGCCACCCTGCTTTTTGCCGTCCATCCTTTGCAGGTGGAATCCGTCTGCTGGATCAGCGCTTCCAAGATACCGCTTTATACCTTTTTTATATTACTGTCTTTGCTGGCTTTTCTCAGGTATACCGATACCGGGAAAGTATGGTTTTATTTTGTATCCTTTGTATTGTTCATGTGTGCTTTTGGCAGTAAGGAACAGGCGATCGTGCTGCCTGCCACTTTATTGTTGCTCGACTGGGCGCTGGGACGCGACCGCAAGCCCGGACGCTTCGGTAACTGGCCGGAATTACTGCTCGAGAAGCTTCCGTTTATCCTGTTTGCCCTTTTTGCCGCCCTGTACACCCGTTCGCACCAGAGTCTGGAATATACGGAGCAGGTAGCCGGCTATCCCTTCTGGCAGCGGCTGGTGTTCGCCTGCTATTCGCTGGTAGTGTATGCAGGCCGTCTCGTGCTGCCCACCCGCTTATTGTATATCTATCCTTTCCCCATGGCTCCCGGTAGCGAACTGCCTTTGCTTTACCTTATCTATCCTGTGGTGGTGGCGGCAGCCATATACCTGCTTTGTGTCAACATCAGGAAAATTCCCCGTCCGGTGATCTTCGGCCTCTTGTTTTATCTGGTCAATATGGCGCTGATGCTCCATGTGGTCCCCATGAGCCGTTTTATGATCACTGCCGACCGTTATGTGTACCTCGCTTCTGCCGGATTGTTTTTTATTGCGGCATGTTATGCCGTACCCTGGTTGCAAAAGATGGCCGTCACCGGAAAAAAAGTATCTTTGCCGTTGTCGTGTGCTACCTGCTGTATCTGGGCGGTTATGCGCATATCCGTACCCATGCATGGAAGGACAGCGATACGGTGAAAAAAGGATTCCGGGAACTGATCCACTATCGTTCACCGGAACCCGAGGAACAAAAACAGGACGTGTCAACAGGCGATACCCCATGAACCGGGCATGATACGTCAATGAAAATAAATCATGCGAACTGCATTAATTATTGTTTATTTTAAGTCGAAAAGTATAAATGTTCATAAAGTTTGAAAGTGAAGTTCTTTGTTCATTTTTAATTCTCCATTCTCCATTTTTTTACGTATGAAAATCAATTTGAAGATGCCGTCGAAAAAAATGCAGCAACGCATCCTGAATGTTTTGCTGTGTTTGTGTTTGGTGGTATTGGCTGTACGGGCGATCCAACGCTGGGTAGCGGATGTTTGTAAGGTGCCTACCGACAGTATGGAAAATGCCGTTATGGCCGGCGACCGTTTAGTGGTGCGCAAAATGCAGGAATTCGGCCGGGGTGATGTCATTGTTTTCAACCATCCCGACGGGAGCGATGTGCAGTTGGTAAAGCGCTGTATCGGCCTGCCCGGTGATACGGTGCGCATTTTTCAGAGCGTGATTTACATCAACGGACAGGCGGCGGCCGCTATTCCCACTGTCCGGAAATGTCCGTGGGATTTTTCCCTGGACTTCCCCCTACGCAGCCTGGGGTGGGACATCAATAATTACGGGCCGGTGGTGGTGCCGGCCAGAAACTTATCCGTACCGTTAGATTCTGCAGCTATGAACCTGTATAGGAATATGATACGGACAGAAGGTCATGAGGTATCCTGTACGGATGGCATTTTTTATATCGATACAAAACAGGCAACGGATTATACTTTCCGTACCGATGGCTATTTTGTGCTGGGCGACAACCGTGGCAACTCACTCGACAGCCGTCATTGGGGCTTTGTGTCTGAAGAGTTGGTTGTGGGTAAGGTATGGATGGTGTATTTTTCGCGCGATGCTATCCGAAGCAGGATCCGATGGGACAGGATTGGAAAAAAAGTAGAATGATGATGGCGGAAAAAATAAACGAACCCCGGCTATGTATCGTTGTGCCTTGTTTTAACGAAGTGGAAACATTACCCTGCTCGCTCGATATTTTGCTGGAGGTACTTGAACGATTGTAGGGAAATGGGAAAATAGCGGAAGACAGCTACATTTGTTGTGTTGACGACGGCAGCAGCCGTGATGGATGTTTTTCCTGGTTAATCTCACGGATTCTTTCGAAATATCGAAGCCGTATAACCGGGAATTCTGGAAATATTGATGCAGGGATGGGATATTTAACCCGATACCACAGCCATAATCGAGTATGCCTTCGGTTCGAAGGATAAAAGGTATTGTGCCAGATAGATTAAAAAGAAATCAACGGGAACAGACGTTACAAGATAAGTGAAAAAATCCTTTTGGGTGAATGTATCATCGTATCACATATGACAATAAGAAAGACAATACAAATCGAATATATAAAGAATACAGGCTTCAGGATAGAAACAGGTATTTGTTTGTATATTTTAATGACAACCATAATGTACATCAGAGATCATAAAGTTAACCATATGTAACCAGGAGGTTTATCTTAATAAGCCATAAAGGATATCTGACAAATCCAGGATAGATATATTTAATGATTAGATAAAATTACAAGCAATTGGGACAAAAATGACAGGAATTTTTCCGTCAACTGCCTATCTTTGTTTTTTGTTGTTAAATCCTGTAGGCAACAATATTTCTGATCCGGATTAAATAAATATGTTATGAAATTTAAATTTATCATACTTTTTCTTTCCTGCCGCCTGTTCATGCTTCATGCGCAGACTGTTTTTAATAATGCTGATGAACAGGGAATGGAGATCGGCAAGCTCGACCTTCATCAGGATAGTGTGGCAGTAATTGATGCTTTGACGGGATGGTGGGCCGATTCGGAAAAGACGCTGGAAAAACGGATGGCGTGGTATAGTGAAGCCAAATTCGGATGTTTCATCCATTGGGGGGTATATTCTATGGCCGGGGGAGAATGGAACGGTAAGATCGTACGTGGTTATGCCGAACACCTGATGCGTAGCCAGAAAATCCCTCTTACCGAATATAAAGAACGACTGATAAAACCGTTCAATCCTACCGGTTTTGATGCCGATGAATGGATGCAACATGCTAAAAACGCAGGCATGCGTTATTTCATTGTTACAGCCAAACACCATGACGGATTTGCTATGTACTTTTCAGATGCCTATCCGTATGATATGCGTATGACCGTATATAACAGGGATCCGATGAAAGAATTGCGGAATGCGGCCAAAAAATACGGCATCAAATTCGGATTTTACTATTCCCACGCATTTGACTGGGAACATCCGGATGCTCCCGGTAATGACTGGGATTATGATCATCCCGGGGGAGATAAACTGCTGCATGGCGCCAATTGGTGGCTGAACTATCCGGAATTTCTTCCTCATGCCGAAAAATACGTGAATGAGAAATCTATTCCCCAGATTCAGGAACTGATGCGCAACTATCAGCCGGATATCATGTGGTTTGATACTCCCCATAAATTACCTTTGTACGAAAATATCCGGATTTTGAAAGTGATCCGTGAAATGTCACCCAATACCGTTGTGATCAATGGACGTTTGGCCCGTTTTTCAGGACGAAACCTCGGAGATTATGCAAATACGGGGGACAGGGCGGCATATTTTTTCCCGATTAAGGATAAATACTGGGAATCCATCCCTACTACCAATGAATCGTACGGATACAGCAAGTATGACCTATCCCATAAGTCACCGACACATTTTATTCGTCTGTTGGCCAGCGCTACGTCAAAAGGTGGCAATATACTGATGAATGTCGGTCCTATGGGGAATGGAAAATGGGATGAAAAAGATGTTCAGATATTCAAAGGAGTAGGAGAGTGGCTGAAGGTGAACGGGGAAGCCATTTATGGAAATGAAAAAACCGGACTACCTATCCAGAACTGGGGAGTAACAACACGAAAAGGAAATAAACTTTATTTGCATGTACACCAATGGCCGGAAAACGGTGAACTGATCCTGGGAGGGATTACGGCAGAAATTTCCGGGGCCGATATTCTTTCTACAAAAGAAAAAGTTGTTTTTGAAAAGCTTACAGATAAAGATATCCTTCTGAAGCTACCGGTTGTTTGTCCGGATACTTCGAGTACTGTGATCGTCTTAACCATAAAAAAAACGTATCAGGCAGACGATTACAGGTTGTTGATCCCGGGGGAAAAGAATATACTGCTCACCTTTGATGCATCCTTAAGCCAGGGACTTGCTACTGGTGATGGAAAAGTTCACCGGAATTATGTACATCAATGGAAAAATAACAACCAGACCATCTCATGGAAAGTACGTCTGTTAAAACCTGCCAGTTACCGTGTAAGCATAGAATATAATAAGGACAATCCTACGGATTCAGGCACCATTGTTCTTGATATTGACGGGAAAACATACAATGCGGATTATGTACCGAACAGACGATCAGAAAATAATGAGAAATTATTTATTGCAGTGGTCGATTTGCCTGCAGGGGAACATCATATTATCCTGAAGGGCGGTCACTATAAAGGCAAACAATATATGCGTCCTATGCAACTGACCATGGATAGGTATTGATTTTTTTTGTGATATGCTTATTGTCGGATTCATTTTGATTTTAGTTTACCGGATTTATAATAAATATATAGATTTGTGTACATTTGGAATGAATTATCCGGATGCATGATGAATCACTAATTTTGAAATAAAATTATGTCATACAATTATATAAATCACCTAATAGATAATTAACATGCTGCGTATTATCCCTGTACTTTTTATTTTATTATTTGCCTCCTGTAAGCAAACCTGGCCGGAAAAAACATCTGCTGTCCTCAAAGAACAAATACTGCAACAAGCTGAAGGTTTTTTAAAGGAAACCCCGATCACTATTACTTCTTTTGTCAGCGATCGGAGTGCAGGCGGCATACATGACTTTTATTCCGAGGGTGATTACTGGTGGCCTAATCCGGAAGACTCTGATGGTCCCTATATCCAACGTGACGGCGAAACTAATCCCGGAAATTTTGTAGCACACCGGCATGCAATGGTTCGTTTCAGCCGTATCACAGGCGCTATGGCTTCCGCATGGCTGATCACCGGAGACGATAAATATGCTGCCCACGCTATGGAACATGCCAAAGCATGGTTCGTAGATGAAAATACCAGAATGACCCCTCATCTTTTGTATGCGCAGGCAATCAAAGGAAGGGTAACCGGACGAGGGATAGGTATCATAGATACCATACACCTGATGGAGGTGGTTCAGGCATTATCGCGAATGGAACAATCAAAGAGCATTGCCCCGGGTGATATGGAACAAATACGGAAATGGTTCAGGGAATATATCCATTGGCTGACTACCCATAAATACGGGAATGATGAAATGAATGCCGCCAATAACCATGCTACATGCTGGGTAATGCAGGTTGCTTCCTTTGCTAAATTTACCGGAGATGAGGCAACCATGGAAATGTGCAGGAAAAGATACCGTGAAGTATTATTACCCAAACAAATGGCCGAAGATGGTAGCTTTCCAAGGGAAATAAAACGTACCAAGCCATACGGCTACTCTTTGTTCAATCTGGATGCTATGGCTACCATATGCCAGATCCTTTCCGATGAAAAAAATGACCTTTGGAACTTCACTACCGAAAAAGGACAAAACATACTGAAAGGTATTGAATTTTTATACCCATATGTCCTCGAGAAAAACAAATGGCCCTACGAAGAGGATGTCCTTTATTGGAATGAATGGCCCGTAGCACAGCCATTCCTTATATTCGGCGCTGCTGCATTTGATCACAACGACTATTTTGAATTGTGGTCAAAACTAGATCATTACCCGGACGTGGATGAGGTATTGCGCAATTTACCGGTACGTAATCCTTTGATATGGATGTATTAAATCACCATATAAGATGTTCCGTTATTTTAAATATGCATCAATATGGCTCATAGATTCTGTATGATCTTGAAAAAATCATACAGAATAAGATGATGACTGTTCACGTTTTATAGTGCGATAAATTAAGTAATTAGCTTTAATTCAATAAAATATAATGTTTTGGAAAGTCAATTTATATACATGAAAAATATCATCAAATTAGCGTTTTTCTTCATGATCACTGTAACAGGTTGTAGTGAAAAACCGGAAGGAAGATCTTTGAAATTATGGTACGAAGAGCCTGCAAAAGCATGGGAAGAGGCGTTGCCGCTGGGAAATGGACGTTTAGGGGCAATGGTATTCGGTAATCCCCAAAATGAACATTATCAGTTAAATGAAAATACATTATGGTCGGGAGGGCCGAAAAATGGTAACAACCCAAAAGCGATAGAAGCATTACCGCTGATCCGTAAAGCTGTGGATGAAGGCGATTATGTGAAAGCAGCAGCTTTATGGAAGGAAAATGCACAGGGTTATTATTCGGCCAGATACCTGACAATGGCTGATCTGTTTCTGGAGATGCCGTCTGTTGGTGAAGCAGCTTCCTTCAAGCGGGAGTTGGATATCAGTAATGCTCTTTCAACTGTGAGTTTTCAATCAGATGGTGTTGCCTATAGGCGTTCCAGCTTTATATCATATCCTGATCAGGTAATGGTCATTTACCTGGAAGGAGATCAGAAAGGAAAGCTGGATTTCAAAACGAATATTGCCAGTGATCTCCGTTATTCTGCATCTTTCGAATCGGATAATCATCTTATATTGAAAGGAAAGGCTCCTGAATATGTTGCTCATCGTGCCTATGAAGAACATCAGGTCGTTTATGCAGAGAATGAGCAGGGAGAAGGCATGAATTTCGAGGTTCACGTGAAGGTGCTTACCGAAAAAGGCAGGATTGAAAAAGATGGGGACCGGCTTTCTGTGAAAAATGCGGATGCTGCATTAATATTGCTTTCAGCTGCAACCAGCTTCAATGGATTTGACCGTTCACCGGGTCTGGAAGGAAAGGATCCGGCAATAGCTGCAGATATCCTGGAGCAAGCGTTAAAAAATGTATCCGGAAATGAAAAAAGCCATCCTGCTAAATTATATACCAGGCTTCTGGACAGGCATATTAAAGACCACCGGTCCCTTTTTGACCGCGTTTCTTTGTCTATAGGTACGCCGGCCAATGAAGAACTTCCTACAGATAAGAGGCTGCAACAGTTCGCTAAAACAGACGATCCAGGTCTGGTAGAATTATATTACCAATATGGCCGTTATCTGATGATTGCCGGATCGCGGAAGGGAACACAGCCGACGAATTTACAGGGGATATGGAACCGTCACATCCAACCGCCATGGGGATGTAATTACACAGTGAACATCAATACTGAAATGAATTACTGGCCGGCTGAAGCCACTCATTTACAAGAATGTCATGAACCATTGCTGGATTTTCTGAAGTCACTGGCTGCCAATGGCACTAAAACAGCCGAAATTAATTATGGGATCAGGAATGGTTGGACAGCCCATCATAATACTGATATATGGGCACAGAGTTATCCGGCGGGAAATTTTGATAAAGATCCCCGCAGTTCATCCAGATGGTCATGTTGGCCAATGGCTGGAGCCTGGTTCATGCAACATATGTGGGATCACTACTGTTATGGCGGAGATCTGCAGTTTTTAAAAGAACAGGCATATCCACTGATGAAAGGAGCTGCCGAGTTTATGCTTCAATGGCTGGTAAGGGATACAAAGGGCCATTGGGTAACCAATCCGTCTTCATCTCCTGAAAATACCTTTTATTACATGGATAAAAAAGGAAAGAAACAAACAGGAGAGATATGCAAAGCCTCTACCATGGACATGGCTATTATATGGGATTTGTTCACCAACTGTATAGAAGCGTCCAAAGTCCTGAATACGGATGTTTCGTTTCGCAGACAGCTTGAAGAAATACGAAGTGATCTGTATCCGCCACAACTGGGTTCCAAGGGACAATTACAGGAATGGTTCCTTGATTTCGAAGATGTGGATCCCCGCCACAGGCATGTTTCACATTTATACGGACTACATCCCGGGAAACAGATACTTCCTAGGGTGACCCCGGAAATAGCCCAGGCAGCCAAGCAAACGCTTCTGATGCGCGGTGACGGAGGTACCGGGTGGGCTATGGCATGGAAAATCAATTTCTGGGCAAGGCTTGAAGATGGTAACCATGCATACCTGATGTTAAAAAACGGATTACGTCATGTCGATGCGGTAAATACAAGGGGAGGAGGGACCTACTCCAACCTTTTCGATGCCCATCCTCCCTTTCAGATCGACGGAAATTATGGAGGAACAGCGGGAATTACGGAAATGCTGTTGCAAAGTCACGGAGGAGAAATATTCCTGCTTCCGGCATTGCCCGATATCTGGCCCGCCGGGTCGGTTAAAGGCTTAAGGGTCAGAGGGGGATTCGAAATTGATATGGAATGGAAGGACGGAGAAGTGTTGTCTGCAGTAATCAAATCAAATCTTGGAGGAAATTGCCGGATAAGAACCCATGCCCCCGTAACGGTAAAATCGACTCATGTCAAAGATGCAGCAGGTAAAAATCCCAATCATTTTTATGCCACTGCAGACAGCTATCAGTTCAGTACCAATAATAACGTTAGTCCGTCTGAAGCCACATTAAACCTGAAAGAAACTTTTATGATCGATTTTGATACTGAAAAAGGAAAGAAATACCATTTGATGAAAATGGAATAAGTATTGCCTGAACATTACGAATGTTTCCTGGATTATTCGTATCGGTTACGAACAATGATCATCAGTCATTTTCTTCGTCATCATACAGGTTGTTTAGTTCAAAAGATAATTCATCATATTCTTCTCTCCATGCATCCAATATTTCTTTAGGTGTATCCTCAGGAGCATTTTCGATCTTGTTGTTGATCATCTCTATTTCTTTTTCCAGGAATTCACGTCTGTTACCCATATTTTTATTATTTAATAATTTGTTTCTGTGGTTTATAAGTAATATAAAACAATTAATGTTATATTTTCTGAACGTAATCCACTCGATCAATGCGACTTAAGAAAATAATAAATAGCACTGAGTGCTTAAATGTTGTGTTCAAAGAATCTTCACGTAACAAATGTATGAATTATATGGTAAAAACAACAACTTATATAAATAGAAAAGTTTCCTGCCTGTTATTATTGAGATGGTGAACGGGTATCAGTCCGGACAATGACCCCTCCTGATGTTATTTTGTAATTGTTGGTGCAATACATATTTGAAGTGTTGTCATTTCTGATTGTATCAAATATAAAGTCATATATTGTATCAAACAGATAAAATAAACTTTTATCTAAAATCTGACAGGTGATCCTTATTAATTTCATCTGTATAAAATTATTATGCTTGCGCTCCATGAGAACGCTTAAGCTAAGTTATTTTTAATGGTTAGATGAACCCCGAAACCCAGAGGGTTCACCGAAGGTAACGGCTCAGCGAAGCTAAATGTCCAATTTTGTTCATGATGATGGGTATACTGCTATGTTTATGAACATTTCATGATGTTTTTTTAATAATCAAGAATATCGTTGTATAAACCTTCTAAACGTTTACGAAGATGTTTCACGGCATAGTGTTTACGTGAAAGTAATGTATTTACCGTTGTTCCCGTAATTTCAGATATTTCTTTTATCGATAATCCGTCCAGTTCGGTCATTTCAAATACTTCCCGTTGTTCAGGAGGTAATTCGGAAAGTGCTCTTTCCAATTCCTGCCAAACCAGCGACCGTATGTATTCCGTTTCGGGCGAACTGTTACCATTACCAAACAAAACTTCGGAGAAATCTGTCAACAGGGTATCATCTTCATCGTTATTATATCGGGATGTGGGCAATTCTTCCTCATGCTTCTTTTTGCCTTTGTTGATGATGGTATTCCTTGCCACCCGGTATAGCCATGCCGCTACCTGTTCGATAGGGTTCAGGGTATTTTCAATTGTTTTCACCAGTTGGTAAAAAACATCCTGAAGTATATCTTCGGCATCTTCTTTACTGGAAACCCGTTTCCGGATAAAAGCTTTCAAACGGGGATGGTATTCCGTAATCAGTTCTTCAACTTGTTTGTTTCCGGCTTGTTCACTCATTACTTTTCCGTGGTTCTTCTTTTGCATCTGTGCCACAATATTCACGGCTGAAGAAATCTTCCTTTCCGAATGACCTGCCAAAGCCAAATTCCCTTCTTCTCCTGATGAATTCTTCACGTTGTTCGGGAGTCATTTTCATCCATTTTTCACGAATCGGATTTTTATGATGATGAAACATACCACCTGCCATCATCTTTCTTCCTCCAAAGAAACCTCCGAACAGGATGCGTGCCAATATGAATAATCCCAATGCCTGCCAGAAATTAATGGCGGTTAAACCAAATATTCCGGGAATCAGGGCATTCCACAGGAGCATGATAGCCGCGCTGAATGCTGCCAGGATCACAATCCACATACCAATAATACCAAAACCTCTTTTTGCGTTCATTTTATATTTTTTTATAGGTGAGAAAGACGAAAAACGCCTTTTTTACGAAGACGTCTTTCGTATTGATTGGTTAATTTTTATATTATTTTGCCGATGCTTCTGAGAAAAAACCAGTCATACAAGCGCCTCTTTGTTGGAAAGCACTTTTCCGTTCGCTTACAAACTGCTCTTTTTCTTCCGGTGACAATTTCATCCATTTTTCACAACGGGCATCAATATTTTCAACATTAAATGCATGATTTTCACTACCCCATGCATTCATTCGCTGATTCATGAGCTCTAACTTCTCACTGTCGGGCATTTTATTCCATTCTTCGCGGATTTTTCTTCTTGCATCTTCACTGAAGTGCCCCTTTCCAAAAAATCCCATTCCAAAATCACTTGCTTTCATTACTATTTTTTATTAATTGTTATACTTTATTTTATCCTTAAGAACGTTCTCTATATATGTGGACAACTGATGAGGAGAAATATTTTAAGGGAAAGTAAATTTTTTTTGGATATTTCGTTTATGATTTTATTATCAGATATTTATATGGTTGACTTTACGGGAGTTATTTTTTGAGAAAGGTGGTTTTATGGAAGTTGTGGAAAACAACGCCAAAATTACCTGTAAAATATATGATCGAATGGTATACAAATATATATATCATTATATAAGTAATGGAAAAAGATACTATAAATTATCTCGGCATTATTTTTCATGAGTATATTTTTATGTATTTTGTGCTTTGAAAAATGATCAAAACATTTTTTGTTTATATTTGTTTGAATATAAAAGGAATAACCTAATCTATACAGGAATGGAACAGAAAATATATTACATAGATGCTTTTGCCGACCAGCTTTTTTCCGGTAATCCGGCTGCTGTTTGTCCTCTGGAACAATGGCCGGAAGATCATTTATTACAGAAAATAGCCATGGAAAATAATCTTGCCGAAACAGCATTTTATGTCCCATGCAAAGATGGTTACCAGATCAGGTGGTTTACACCCACTGTTGAAGTGGATCTTTGTGGACATGCTACACTGGCAGCTGCTTTTGTCCTGTTTCATTTTGAAGGGTATGCAGAAAGAACGGTTCATTTTTTCTCGTC
>JAISOY010000209.1 GCA_031275285.1 Bacteroidales bacterium
AATGGTGTATATACTTGTCACGACACTGCTATGAAAGTTTCGCCAATTTTGTTGATCATCTTTCTTCTTTGGTGGGGTGAAAGTCCTGTTGTTGCGCAAAATGCCAAAGTTACCATCGATGTTAAGCAAGTGAAGCTGATAGATGTTCTGAACGAAATAGAACGTCAGACCGTGTATTTATTTTTTTATAACAAGAATAACATCGATATTAACAAAGCGGTCACCATTAAAGCTATTGACACACAGACCTCTGATGTCTTAGATCAGATCCTGGGTCCGGATATTACCTATTCTTTTGTAAACGAACACATCATTTTATCCAAAAGAATACCGGAAGAAAAGACATTGCCGGTTCAACAACAAGATATATTCATTTCCGGAACAGTGTCCGACGAAAACGGAGACTTGCTTCCCGGTGTGAATGTGGTCATAAAAGGAACGCAATCCGGGGTAATAACGGGTATATCCGGTCGGTTTTCCGTCTCTCTTCCTAAAAAAGAAACAATTCTGGCCTTTTCATCCATAGGCTTTGAAACCAAAGAAATTACTATCGATGGATCAGGTGATCAAGAAGTAAATATAGTACTGAAAGAATCACTTCAAAAACTGGAAGAAGTCAGTATTGTGGGCTACGGTGTTCAACGGAAAATAAGTGTGGTGGGTGCGGTTGCCAGTATTAAACCCATTGAATTAAGGACAGGAGGAGTTTCGTCTATGTCAAATACCCTTTCCGGAAGAATTGCCGGATTGATCGGAATACAACGAAGCGGGGAACCGGGGAAAGATGTGACGGAGTTCTGGATACGCGGGATCAGCACCTTCGGTGCCAATAGCAATGCCTTAATTCTAATCGATGGGATAGACAGGGGCGCTTCCGGGCTGAATGACATTGCTCCTGAAGACATTGAAAGCTTTTCTGTCCTGAAAGATGCTACAGCTACAGCTATTTATGGGGTCCGGGGAGCCAATGGGGTTATATTGATCAATACCAAGAGAGGACAGGAAGGCAAATTATCGATCAACGCCAATATAAAAACCATGGTAGAATCGTTACCCCGGCTACCAGAGTATTTACGGGCACATGATTATGCTTTACTGGTAAATGAAGCCCATGAAGTAAGAGGATTGTCCCCGGTATATTCATCAGAAATATTCGACATCTTCAAATATAACATGGATCCTGATCTTTATCCGGATATAAGCTGGCAGGATGAAATTTTGAAGAAAAATACCTTCGGGTTCCAGGGAAACATTAATGTTTCCGGAGGGGGTAAACTGGCCAGATATTATATGAGTGGCTTTTACCGCACCAATGATGCCATCTACAAACAAAGCGGGATAAAAAAGTACCATTCGAATGTCAAGCGTAACCAGTATGTTTTTCGTAGTAATATCGATGTAAATGTAAGTAAATCTACTTTGATCAGTTTGCTGTTATCTACCAAACTGGTGGATATGAACCGCCCCGGAATTGCTTCTACGGATCAGATCTGGGCTGCACAGGCCAACATTACTCCATTAATGTTTCCTATACGATATTCCAACGGACAATTGCCTGCATACGGGGAAGGAGAAAAAATATCCCCTTATGTACTGCTGAACGAAACAGGCTATTTAACGGAAAGGAACAACTCATTTGAGTCGTTGTTAAAAATAGAACAGGATATGGGTTTTCTATTAGACGGATTAAGAATTACCGGATCTTTATCCTTTGATCAGTTCAATTATCATTTGACCCAACGGAGCAAAATGCCTGAACTATTTATGGCGATCGACAGGGACTGGAGAACCGGGGAACTGATCACTATAAAAACTGTAGAAGCGCGTCCTACAAAGTTTGATAGTTCCTCATATGGTATATCCTCTATCTATGCTGAAGCAAAATTGGATTATGACAAAATTATCAATAAAAAGCACCGCATAGGAGCGCTTTTCCTTTATCAGCAAAAAAATTATCAAAGAACAGATGCCGAAGACGAAATTCTATCCATCCCGAGAAAAAACCAGGGTATTGCCGGCCGACTGACATATTCGTATAATGATATTTATTTTATTGAAGGAAACTTCGGATATAACGGTTCTGAAAACTTTCCTAAAGGACAACGTTTTGGTATTTTTCCTTCTATAGCTGTAGGTTATGTAGTATCCAATTATGATTTTTTCCGGGAAAAGCTGCCATTTGTTAATATGCTGAAATTCCGTTACTCTTATGGACTGGCTGGGAATGACCAAATACAGAAAACTGACGGATCAAATGTCCGGTTCCCATATTTATCAATAGTAAATTTGGATGCACCCGGATATATATATGGGGATGTGGGAGGAAATTATTCCGGAGGAATAACGGATGATATTTTTGGATCAAAGAACCTGGTCTGGGAAAAAGCTGTTAAGCAAAATTTTGGAATAGACCTGATCGTGTGGAATGCCTTTAATATTAATATTGATTTTTTCCGTGAGACTCGTAAAGATATTTTTATGCAACGTGTTTCCTTACCGGGAACAGTGGGGATCTCATCAAAACCGTGGGGAAATATAGGAAAAATGAGAAGTTGGGGATCCGACGGAACCATTTCTTTTATGAAGGGATTCGGAGATTTTCAGGTAGAACTTCGCGGTAACTATACAATGATCAACAATAAGATCATCGATTATGACGAGGTTCCTAAACGTTATCCTTATTTATTTGTGAAAGGCTCAAGTTACGGAGTAACAAGGGGATTAATATCCCTGGGATTATTTAAAGATGAAGAGGAAATAAAAAACAGTCCTGCACAATTCGGAAAAGTATTACCAGGTGACATTAAATATCAGGATGTTAACGGAGACGGCCGTATAGACGAAGATGATATAGTCCCGATAGGTAATTCCAACATACCCAAGTTTCAATATGGTTTTGCAGGAAGCGTTGCCTGGAAAGGAGTAGATATAAGTATCTTTTTCAGGGGATCCGGAAAGGTAGACTATTTTATGGGGGGGACCGGTTATTATCCTTTTTCCGGAGGAAAAGAAGGAAATGTATTAAGTATAGTGAACGAACAAAAAAACCGATGGACACCAGCCTCTTATTCCGGAGATCCGTCTACGGAAAATCCCAATGCCAGTTTCCCGAGGCTGACTTTTGGAGAAAATATCAATAACAACAGGGAATCCTCTTTTTGGCTGGCCGATGCTAGTTTTTTAAGGTTAAAGAGTTTAGAGATAGGGTATACTTTTCCTAAAAATTGGACGGAAAAAATAAAAATCTCATATTTCCGGATCGCCCTTATCGGAGACAATCTGCATGTATGGGATAAGATAAAGCTATGGGATCCGGAGCAGATCAACAGCGATATTCCTATTCAAATAAGTGGGGATAATTCTTTAAAACAGGTGAACAATAATGGGGCGGTTTATCCATTGACCAGGTCTTATTCTATTGTCATGCAATTATCGTTCTGAGAGTATAATTAAAAAATTCAGTGATATGATAAAACAGAAATAAACTTAGCTTAATCATAATTATTTCTTAACACAGAGAATACATAGAACAATTACATTTATTACTAATGATCAGTAAGTAAATATTTTGATTTCATCATTTATTTATAAAAAAAATTAAAATCAAGACTGGGGTTTTATAATTTCTGTTTGTTACTATAGAAAATGAACACTGTTTTATTAGTCTTTAACTTATCTAAATAGCCTATGAAGAATGAATCCGTAAAATGATGAAATTATTTTAATCATCTAATTAATAGAAAATTATAAAATCAACAATTTAATTCATATGAAAAAAACAATATTTTTATTTATTACTTTTCTTTTTGCCCTATTTACAGGATGTAAAGAAAGTAACAATGATGAAAATCCTTATGATAAGCCTTTTGATTCCAGTAAAGGAGTAACAGTGACAGGCATTGGTCCGAAAAAGGGTGGACTGGGAACAAAAGTAGTAGTTACGGGAGAAAACTTTGGAAATGATCCATCCATTATTGACCTTTATTTCAATGATAAAAAAGCATTGATCATCAAGGCGCAGGATAATGCTCTTTATGCCATGGTACCCAAACAGCCGGGAGATTCTTCCGTTATTAGGGTTGAGATTCTTTATAATAATAAGAATGATACAACAATTGGGATATTAAAAGATACCTGGTTCGAATATTATATTAAAGCGGTAGTAACGACTGTTGCGGGTCAGTGGAATGTTCAGGAAAAAGAGCCTCAAGACGGACCTGCATTAGATGCTACATTTTATCGACCGGCAAAGCTTGCAGTGGATGATGTCGGGAATGTATTAGTAGCTGATGATCAGGACGCCAAGAGGATACGGTTTATATCGACAAAAGAAAATAAAATGACAACCGTACTTAACACGACGGTACCATGGAGCTGTACATTCAACGAACAATTCAGCCACTATTATGTCATGGAGCGAAATTCAGGACAGCGACCGATTTTATTCTACAGCCTCAGTAAATCAAGTAATTATATGGATTCGGAAATATTTTATGATCAAAGAGGTGCTGATAATCAATATATTTTTGGTTCATATACCGCATGCGCTCTTGCAGCTGACGATACCTATGTATACATGATGACCCAGAATGGTGAACGTTTTGTACGTGTACATCAGATAGATAAAACGGTAGAATTAATAGGTTCAGGTATTGAAACAGGGACATACTCCCATATGGTTTTCAATCCTGTAGACCGGAAAATATATTTATCGCTGGAAGCATCAGGGCGTGTTATGCGGTTTGATCCGTATCATATTCCTGCAGGCCGGACTACGCCATGGATCACTTGGACTGATATGGAGTGGATCATTGGTACTGGAGTTGTTTCAGGTACATCAAAAGAAGGACACGGTCATGATGCGCAATTGGGTACTTTATGCGGTTTGGGTGTGGATCATGAAGGAAATATCTACAT
Organism: Bacteroidales bacterium; assembly: GCA_031275285.1. Lineage (NCBI taxonomy): Bacteria > Pseudomonadati > Bacteroidota > Bacteroidia > Bacteroidales > Bacteroidales bacterium. The sequence goes on from JAISOY010000209.1 coordinate 4,918, forward strand.
CTGTGATCAGAAGTTCCATTGTGTATGGAAAGTAGATCCTCTGCTTAATTGTACCGTATTTGCCGGCCCGCCAGCAGGAGCCCCAGTGAGCGGATACAGGGACGGAAAGCCGGAAGAAGCGCTGTTTAACCGTCCGTATGATATCACGGCTACCTATGACGGGCTCATTTATGTTGCCGATACATACAATTTTGTGGTTCGTTGTATCTCTATCCAGTAATTCTAGAATAACATATTATGAAAATATATAAAATCATAGCATTGGTTATATGCTCTTTATTTTGCTCTTTTACATTTGCCCAGACAAAAGTAAAAGTAAGCGGCGTAGTAACAGATACCAACAATGAGACATTGGTGAATGTTACGGTTTTTCCCAGAAGTGAACCGACAAGAGGCCTCACGACAGATGCAAACGGAAGATATAACATTACAGTAAATGTCGGAGAAACCCTGGTCTTTTCTTATGTGGGTTTTGCCATACAGGAAAAAAACGTGGGAAGCGCTGAAACCCAGACTATAGACGTAGTTTTAGAGGAATCCTCCCAGGAACTGGAGGAAGTAAGTATTGTCGGTTACGGGACACAACGAAAGGTAAGTGTATTGGCCTCTATATCTACTATCAAACCTTCAGAACTTCAGATAGGCGGGGTATCTTCCGTTTCAAACAGCCTTGCTGGACGAATAGCCGGATTGATCGGAGTACAAACGAGCGGTGAACCCGGATCGGATGTGACTGAATTCTGGATCAGGGGGATGAGCACCTTCGGAGGAGGTAGCGCTGCATTGATATTGATAGATGGTATCGACCGGGGAAGCAGTGCATTAAATGACCTGGCGCCTGAAGATATCGAAAGCTTTTCCATATTGAAAGATGCTACAGCTACCGCTATTTACGGGGCTCGAGGCGCTAATGGCGTTATTCTGATCAATACCAAACGGGGACAGGAAGGAAAAATATCTGTTAACGCCAATGTTAAAACAAGCGTCGAAACCCTTCCAAGATTACCTAAATATCTTCGTGCCCACGATTATACCTTATTGGCTAATGAAGCAAGAGTAGTCAGAGGTGATCTTCCATTATATTCAGATGAAGTGTTTGACATCCTAAAATACAAAATGGATCCTGATTTATACCCGGATGTAAGCTGGCAGGATGAAATTTTAAGAGATAGAACATGGGCAGTGCAGGGGAATGTAAACATTTCCGGAGGTGGAAAACTGGCCAGGTATTATATGAGTGGATTCTACCGGACCAATGATGCGATATACAAACAGGATGGGATGAAGCAATACCATTCCAATGTCCGGCGCAACCAATATTCATTCAGGAGTAATATTGATGTGAATGTAACCCCAAGTACTAGAGTTAGTTTGCTGCTTTCTGCAAAACTCATTGATCAGAACCGTCCCGGGAAGGGAGAAACTGCTCAGATATGGAATTCGGTCGCTAAAATTACGCCGATGACTGTTCCTATAATGTATTCCAACGGACAATTTCCTTCATATGGTGAAGGAAATGAGACATCCCCAACCATACTTTTGAATGAAACAGGTTACAGGACCGACCGGGACAATTCTATAGAAACACTATTGACCATTGAGCAGGAATTAGGCATGTTGATAGATGGATTAAAGGTTTCGGGAAGTATTTCATTCGACAATTTTAATAATCATATCCAGACACGTTATAAAATGCCCGATTTATATATGGCTGTCGACCGTAACTGGCAGACCGGAGAACTTCTTACTACCAAAACGGTGGTTGCTTCTCCTATGAGTTATGGTACTTCATCATACGGGACACGTACAATTTATATGGAAGGAAGGATCAATTATGATAAAATCATCAAAGAAAAACATCGTTTAGGCGCTTTATTCCTGTACCAACAAAAAGATTACCAGCAAACCAATATCAATGATGAACTTTATTCTATTCCCAGAAGGAATCAGGGGATTGCCGGTAGGTTTACCTATTCTTACAATGATATATACTTTGTTGAAGGTAACTTTGGCTATAACGGATCCGAGAATTTCCCCAAAGGACAACGATTCGGATTTTTCCCATCTGTAGCATTGGGATATGTAGTATCTAATTATCAATTCATGAGAGATAATTTTCCTTTCATCAATATGTTGAAACTCCGTTATTCTTTCGGATTAGTGGGTAATGATAAGATCACTTCCGATGATGTCCGGTTCCCTTATCTGACGGAAATCAATATGTCGGCTACCGGTTCTTATTTCGGTGATGTGGCCAGTTTATACGGAGGAGTAACCGATTCGAAACTCGGATCTACAGGATTGGTCTGGGAAACTGCCAAAAAACATAATTGGGGAATTGATTTGATGCTTTGGAATAGTACCGTTAATATAACAGTAGACGCATTTCTGGACAGGCGTGATAATATTTTCATGGCCCGTAATACATTGCCAGGCACACTCGGCATAGGATCAACAATTTGGGGAAATGTCGGTAAAATGAGAAGTTGGGGTTCGGACGGAACTGCATCCTATACCAAAAGATTTGGGGATTTTACGGTCGAAGTGCGCGGTAACTTTACATTCTCCCGTAATAAAATCCTGGATTATGATGAAGTAACCCCTCGTTATCCTTATCTTGAGAAAAAGGGACAGATGAATGAAATAACGCGTGGATTGATTGCTTTAGGATTATTTAAGGATGAAGAAGATGTAAGAAACAGTCCGACACAATTTGGCAAAGTACTACCCGGAGATATCAAATATCAGGATGTCAACGGTGATGGTGTTATAGACAGTTATGATATCGTACCGATCGGTAATGCTACTGTTCCCCGGATTCAATATGGCTTTGCGGGAAGTTTGATGTGGAAAGGAATAGATTTCAATATTTTCTTCAGGGGTTCAGGTAAATCGGATTATTTCATGGGAGGAGACGGTTATTATCCATTCAGCGGAGAAAAAACAGGTAATGTATTGACCATTGTCAATGATCAGGAAAACCGGTGGACTCCCGCATCTTATTCCGGGGATCCGTCCACGGAAAATCCAAATGCACGTTTTCCCCGTCTTACCTACGGCCATAATGTCAACAACAACCGGAATTCTACATTCTGGCTGGCCAATGCCAGTTACTTACGCTTAAAAACGTTGGAAGTCGGTTATACTTTGCCCAAAAGATGGTCACAAAAAGTAGCCATGAGCAATCTTCGTATTTCATTGATCGGCGATAATTTACATGTGTGGGATAAGGTAAAATTATGGGATCCGGAACAAGCCAGCAGTAATGGGGCCGTATATCCCCTTACCAGGTCTTATACGCTGGTATTACAAATGTCATTTTGATACTTAAAATTATGATTATGTTACAAAAGAAAATCTTAAAAAAGATATGGGTGCCTCTGACGGCAGTTACATTAAGCTTAGGAGCAATGTTCCATTCTTCCTGCAACTTCCTGGATATTGATCCTTATATTACGGACCTGTTTACCCTGGATACCGTGTTTGCCAAGCAGGAGTACGTGCAGAAATACCTGAATAACATATATTCTTATGTGGTTGATTACGGTTCATTCCGGGGTAATCCGGGCAAAGGCAATGTAACGATGCCATGGACCCCTATTGCTGATGAGTGTGTTTCCGGATATAAACGTGGAAATTATCATAATTATGCGGTATGGTCCAATGGTGAACTGACCCCCGAAAATTACTACTATTTTGATCGTTGGGCTAAATTTTATGAAGGAATACGCAGGGCCAATACTTTCCTTATGCGGGTAGACGAATGTCAGGATGCAGCCCCGATAAAAGTACAGGAATGGAAAGGTGAAGCCAATTTTGTGAAAGCGCTATGCTATTTCGAGTTGATGTTAACGTACGGCCCGGTACCTATTGTTCCTGAGATACCTCAGGATTTCGATACGGCGATAGACGAGTTACTCCCGGAACGTAGCCCTTGGGATGAATGCAGTGAATATGTGGAAAATTTATTGCGGACAGCTATAAATTTACTTCCCGAAACAAGAATTGATAATACGGAGGTAGGTAAAGCAACAAAAAATGCTGCCAGAGCTGTTTTATCACGTCTTACATTATATACTGCCAGCCCGTTATTTAATGGGCAAAATGGTGAGTTTGCCAATTGGAAGAATGCTACCGGCACTCCCTACCTGAATCCAGAAAAAAGTATGGAAAAATGGGCAAAAGCAGCGGCCACAGCTAAAGAGTTGGTGACACTTAAGCCTAATGATCTATATACCGTCCCGGTAATGGACAATACGCCGGATGTTCCCGTTCCTGCTGTGGAAAAAGCTGATTTTCCCAATGGTACCGGTGGTATAGATCATTTTCATTCTTATAAAGATATGTTTGATGGGGAATGTGTGCAAGCTTCGGCCAATATTGAGCTTTTATTTACAAAACAAGGATCTGATGTAACTGAATACGGACGTTACATGGATCCAGGTATGATTGAAGGATGGAGTGGTTTTTATTTTCCCCAGCGGATCGTAGATGCTTATTATATGGCGGATGGAAGAGATATTAATAATGCCAGTCCTATGTATCCTTATGAAAATGAAGGATATACTTCGAGGGATTCGACCTGGTCAGGTGAAAGGATGAAAAACGGGTTCACCTTACTGGCCGGAACGCGCAACTGGTATGCCAACCGGGAAATACGTTTTTATGCTACCGTTGCTTTCCATAATTCATTTTATCCATCGGTTTCCACACCTCCAGATAAGATACAGTCTGATGGAAAAGTAGCCAAATATTTTGCGAACAGCGTAAGTGGAAAAGAGGCTGCAGCCCAAAGAAATGCCACACAAGGTGAAGAATATCCCATGACTGGTTACCTATGTCGTAAGTTCAACCACTATGGGGACTCATGGATCACTAATGGGACAAGGAAAGCAAAATACGGAGTCCTTTACAGGATGGCTGAAGTATATTTAAATTATGTGGAAGCTATGAATGAACTGGACGGATCCTATACAATAGGTGATATTACAGTATCCCGTGATCAGGCCGAAATGAAACGTTGTTTTAATCTGATCCGTTATCGTGTCGGACTACCCGGTATTACAGATGCTGATGTAGCAGATCCGGTAAAAATGCGGGAACTGATAGAGCGGGAACGTTTATTGGAAATGATGTGGGAAGGCAGGCGTTACTTTGATACCCGTCGCAATAAAAAAGCCATCGTTTATGAGAACGAACCGGTTATGGGATTGGATGTCAGTGCCAAAGCCTCGGAAACAGATAAGTTTTTCACGATCATCAAGGCCAAAGAAAGGAATTATCTGTATAAAGTGTTTACTACCCGTCAAACTTTCTGGCCAATACCCAAGCATGAGATAGATAAAAACAGGAATCTCGACCAGATGATAGGATATTAATCAAGATAATCTGTTTTATTATGTGGGATCTTGTTGAACAGATGCTACATAATAAAACTAAAATCCATATATTATATGAAAACAATACTCGAAAAGATTTTTACAGGATCAACCATGATTGTCTTCTTATGCTTTTTGACTGTCATGTCCTGTTCCGACGATACTGATTTTGGAGAACAATATAAGAAAACCATATATATTGTAAATAGCAACAGTTTACTTTATACCGGAGAACATTATTTCGAGAAAGAAAATGATGAAATTGTTATCTCTGTTTATTGTGCTTCTTCAGAACCCATTGGTAGCGATTTGAAGGTACGGTTGAAAGTACACCGGGATGCATTGGATTCTTTAAATACGATCAGCGAACTGGCGGATCCTTCTTATATTAGTAAGTTAATGCTTCCGAAAGCCAATTACCAGATGGAGGGAGAATTATATACCACCATTAAAGCAGGACGCCAATATGGTACATTGAATATTCCTTTTGATTTCACCGGACTGGATCCCGATTATGACTATGCTCTTCCTATTTCACTCGTTTCAAACAGTGCGGATTATGACATCAATCCCGATGTAAAGTCGATTGTATATGAAATAAAAATGATCAATGAATATTCGGGAAGCTTCGCAGGTTCTTCATCCGAAGAAACCACATCAAGGATAAGTAGTGTTCAGCCTGCTTTGAAAGCAATGTCGGTGAATACGGTGAGAATGCCTATCCATAATCTGGATGATGATATCCAATTGCTGGATACGAATTTCATGTTATTGACCATTGCCGAAGATGGAAGTGTCACCATTTCTCCCTGGGCAAATGCACTGGTAACAGATCTTGGAGAAAGTACGTATGATTTTGTGAGACAACGTTATGAATTGAATTATGAATATAATGGGATTCCTATCAGCGAAATCATTACCAATATCGATGCACCACAAACTGAATAATAAATTAAAATATGATGAAAATGAGATATAAAATATTTATTGTTTGTCTTTTCACAGGTTTGTTATATGCCTGTAAGGATAATGATAGTAATGAAGACCAGACTCCCTATTTCGGGATAGAGGCAAAAGAGTTGGACCAGAGTTTTGTGTCTGCATACGATCTTAAATATGTGACTGTAAAAACCAATCAGGAATTTACGGCAATACCTGCCGATCCCTGGTGTACTGTTGAGGTTGTAGATGACAAAATCGACAATCTTAAAATCATAGTTACAGAAAATGATGGGACAAATGACCGGAACACTCAAATAACAGTTCAGGCAGCTGGTTTTGAGAATTTTACAATAAATGTCAGTCAGAGGGGATTGCCCTACATTGTTGCGGAAGAAACTGATGTATTAATTACGGATGGTAATCTGGAATTTACGTTAAATATTTCATCCAATATTTCTTATGCGATTGAACTTCCTGAATGGATTACAGAAAAAGTGGGTCAGACAAATACTTTTGTTGCAAAAGCGCTTGCCCCTGGCGAACGTTCGGGACAGATTGTGATAAAATCGACAGAAGTCGGTGTTCAGGAAAGAACAAGTATTCCGGTCAAACAAGAAACCCTGAATACCTATAAGATTGCAACCTGGGATTTTGAAGATGCTTTTAACCTGGGTAAAGCGACATTAGGCAAAAATCTGGAAATGGTTTTTAATACTGCTTCATATCCTAATGCTGCATTTACACAAGTGGAAGGTCCGACAGCAGAAAATAAAGCAGTCCGTATACCTTTGAATTGCCATTTCCTGGCAGATCTTGCCTTAGGTCCAAAGCAAGGGGAAGATTATATTTCGGAATATACTTTGTTCTTTGAATTCAAATTTCCTGAAGTAGGAAAATTTTATTCATTTTACCAAACTAACCTGACTAATACCGGCGATGCGGAAATATTTGTCAGAAGTTCCAATCCGGCTACCATTGGCGTTGGAGCCACCGGTTATCATGGATCGGGAAAAGTGTTGCCCGGAGTCTGGAACCGGTTGTATTTATCTGTTAAGCCCGGGGATTTCAAATTTTTCTTAAATGGAGAACAGATCGGTAGCAGTACCACTTCTGATACCCGTTTCAGAATAGACCTTAACGGCGTCATCCTGTGTGGAGGCCCCTGGACCAAGACAGATGACAATGAATTTGACATTGCTCAGATCAGCGTCTGGAATGGAGCACTAACCCTGAATCAAGTAAAAGAGTTAGAAGGAAATTAATTTTATAATATTTATTATAGGGGCAACTTATACTTGTCCCTATGTTTTTCTTATTATCCAATTGTAATGAAAAAGTTGTTTGTTTCTTTTCTATTTCTGAATCTTCTTTTCGCATGTAAAGATAGCGCTTCTGAAAATGATGTTTTTTTAGAAATAGATGTTTCCAGCCGGACTTTAAATTTTAAAGCGGAAGGAGGGAGTCAATCTGTAACGGTTAGTTCCAGTGAAAATTTTTATGTTAGTTCTGATCATCCGGATTGGTGCAAACCGACCATATCAAGCTATATTACGGATAATCTGAAAATTTCCGTTTCCAAAAATGAAACATTTGAAAACCGGGTAGCTATAGTTACAGTTTCTGCAGATGGAGCGGAAAACTTAAATATAACCATAAATCAGGCAGGTATACAACCTGTCCTCACTGTAGACAAAAACAGCGTGTCGGTACAGTTCGGAAAACCGGAATTCACTTTGGATATAACAGCAAATATTCCTATTGCTTTTGACCTTCCCGGATGGATTACGGGAAAAGAAGGAAATACCTGGCAAAATGGCAAAAAAACTTATGCTTTCTCGATATCCCCTTTACCGGATGGGTTATCATATCGTGAAGGAAGCATCTTGATCAAAGCAGAAGATCCCTCTATCGATGTAAAATCTGCTTCTGTATCTGTGACACAAAAAGCTATTCCTAAAATCATTGCACATCGTGGGTACTGGGTTCCGAATTATCCCCATAATTCATTGGCCTCATTACAACGAGCCATTGATTTAGGCGTTTACGGATCGGAACTGGATGTATACATCACTACGGATGGGGTGGTGGTATTGAACCACGATGCGACCATCAACGGAATCAATATTGAACAATCTTCCTATGCGGATCTGGCGGGTGTCCGGTTGTCAAATGGTGAACCGATCCCTACCTTACAGGCATGTATCGACCTCATCAAAAACCAAAGTATAACCAAATTGATCATTGAAATAAAAGCTCATTCAACAACGGTTAATGAGAACAGGGCGGCAGCTGCTGTGTTGGAATTAGTGAATAATGGCGGAGTGGCCGATCTGGTAGATTATATTTCATTCAGCCAGAATATCTGTAAAGAACTGATAAAAAATAACCCGCAAAACCGCGTTGCTTATCTGAACGGCAACTTAACACCGGAATCGCTGAAATTAGATAATTACTGGGGTCTCGATTATTCCATAACAACCTTAAAAGCAAATACCGGATGGGTGAAAATAGCCAAAGAGATTGGCCTCACGACAAACGTTTGGACAGTCAATACCACCGCTGACTTTGATTATTTCATTTCCATGGGTGTTGATTTTATCACGACCGATTACCCGCAAAATTTAAAAGCAATACTGTTCCCGGAATAAATTTAACTATATTACTGGGTCACGACGAGAGGATGTTTCCACCCGATGGGCATCCTCTTTTTGTATATATGATCAAAATCCGAAAAATATGGGAACTTGTTCTCTTTAATTAATCCCGGAGCAAACACTGAATAGCAATAATAAATCTGGACCAGATCCTGATCTCTTTCTTTACATGGCTGTTGATCTTATCACAATGGTAAATCTTTCCTTAATTTTATCTCAATAAGAAAGTATTGTCTAAAGATAAAATTATATTACAGTTGACCGAATACTCAGTTTTATTTCCAGAATAGACCACTACAAAGAGGTGTCAATTTTTTGGCACCTCTTTATAATTTATCACCAGTATATTTTTTAGGAAGAAAAAACAGCCGATTCAATTATTCAATGCTGACATTCAATAACCTCTTTGTGCTCTTGAAACATACCATTTTAATGATGATTCACTGCTAAATGCACCATCACTACCGTTAACGGGAACATACAATGTATATCCGTTTCCACCTGAACCGGATCCGCTTGATCCACTCATTCCCCCCGAGTCCCTTGGCACCAATATGAATTCTGATATATCAGAGTTCATTTCGATATTGGTAATGGCGACACCTCTAACATCCAAATCCATACAAAAACGCCGTACAATCGATTCCCTTAAAGTAGCCATTCCGCTTGCAACTACTTCTGCCGGTTCTCCGGAAAATTTGGGAGCAGAAGGACAGTCAGCACCTTTACATACATCCCCCGGGGCGCTAACGAAATGTGTGTGAGATAATTCCCACATTCTATAATTATTGCTAAACTGCGTCCACTCATCTCTACTGAGAATAACAATGTTATCCATATCCCCATGTGAGCCTAAATAACTCCCATCATAATCAAATACAAATGTACCTCCTATATATTCCCTTTGTTCATTTTCTTCAATTACCGGCATTTCTTTTGCCAGTTCGGATAATGTTACCTTCTTAATTTTTTTCATAGCGAAATGATTTAAGTAAATATTTATTGAAATTAATGCCACCCACCTTTTTTATCTGAACAGTTCTCTTTAGTTATTTTCTCAACTATAGCTTCCCCCACACATACACCCAAAGAGTCATCTGATCATTTTCAGATTTTATAAATTATGAAACACAAATTTAAAAAAATTGATGATATGATCAACGGAAATCAGGTTCTTTTTTTCAAAAAAAATCATCTCTTTGAGGAGGTTTTGTAAGTGTTCCCGGTTTTCCTGATCCTGTCCGAATATAAAACCCCTGATTATTTTCATTTTAAGTTCAGATACAGCAACTTTTTTCACTTGTTTTTGGTCAGAGGGCATATAGCAATCAGCCAATGCCTGTGATTCCACATAAAATATACCGCCTTTTCCTGCGATATCGACACATAATTTATAATGCTCCAGATCCTGACAGCTTTCATATGGTATCTCATGTTTTTCAAGGAAAGATCTCCGGACCATCATGGTATTGGAAAAGATAAAATTATTATCCAGTAAGCTGAAAAGCGGCTTTTCAACCACTCCCGAAACAGATCCAAGGACCCTCCTGTTACTGTCGGCCAGCACATTTATCCATGATCCTGTTACTGTAATTGACGGTTCCTCTTCCATAATTGCATGTTGCACCTTTAACCTGTCGACATGCATCAGGCTGTTGCTGTCTGTACGTGCGATATAGTTGCCTCCTGCCTTTGATAAAGCAAGGTTAAGGAATGATCCCGAATCATCGTTCAATACGGCAGTTATCCTGGGATCACTGATCAAATCCGGATCGGAACTGCGAACTTCCTCAGGGCGGCTGTCAATAACGATCAGTTCAAAATCAGGGAAAGACTGTTTGAGTACACTGGATAATGATTCTTTAAAATGGGTATCATCATACACCGACATAATCACTGATATTTCTGCCATTTTACTTTAATTGATAATTTTCTGATAAACTGACTTTGTCTGATCGATCATACGGGTCAGGCTCATTTTCTCTTCATACAATATCCTGGCATTTTTTCCTAACCGGATACGCAGGTCCTCGTCCTGTATCAGGGAAATAATTTTATCGGCATACATTTGAATATCTACCCTTAACCCGAATATTTTCGAGAAAGTGGTATTCACTTTCAAAGCATCGATCCCGTCGGTAAACATTTCGTCCAGGCCATCTACAGCAGTAGTGATGACCGGTAATCCGAACATAGCCATCTCTATAGCCACATAACTCGATTGTTCCTGTAAGGAGGCAATCACCCCTATATCACAACTTTGATAATATCCCTTCAGGACATCAAAAGGCACCACTCCCAGAAATTCCAGGGAAAGGTCTTTATATTTTTTCAGTATTTTTTCCCGGTCATCCGCATACGACCTTCCGGCAATGACAAGCGATACATCGAATCCTCTTTCTTTAACTATGTTAAGTGCATCCAGAATGTACCATAACCCCTTGCTTTTAGTAAGCACGCCGACATAAATTAGTTTTAAGGGAGAATTAGTCTTGTCCTTTACTCCAGGGATCCGGAAATCATCCATTCCATTAGGGATGACAGTCACTTCATGATCTTTCTTTTGTATATAGGAGGTTAGAAATTCCCTGGCGCAACCGGTGACACAAACAACATGATCAGATAATTTATACGAATCTAATTCACAATTATTTGTAATGAAGTGAGAAGTGTCAACCGCACATTTTTTGATATATACCTGATCGTACAGGAGGTTAAAATACGGCATTCTGGTATTGTAGTATTCCTTCCATGGAATGCAATGCAGATGGGTAATTATCTTACAGGGAACCTGTTCCCTGATAAATAATGCAAGATCTATCAGGTTGATCGTATGAATATGCAAAATGATATGACTTTTGCCCTCAAAGAACCGACGTGTCAATGAAAAAATATATTCATTGTATTTTCGTATCCAGAAACGGTGTCTGATGATTTCGTCCGATTGGAAAGGTAAAGGTATCGAGATTTTCATGCACCCATCTTCTTCCTCTTCATGTACAAAAAGTTTCGAATTGTCCTCACTCAAGTTGATCCAGAATATTTTTATGTTTTTTATACTGTTCAGCCCTCTGATTAGTGTTTTGATGTAACGATCCACCCCTGTTGTGTTTTTTGCAGAGGACATATTGAATAAAAACAGATTGAGTGTTTTCGTCGTCATCAGATAAGGTTATAATAAAAAAATATGATTGAATCTTGAATGAGTTTCCGGGAGTTGCTTATTCTCCAGAAAGATAAGATAAAGGATCAAACGTACAATACCAGATTCAAAGCCCGGGCAATAAGAGAATTTATTGATAGAACCGACAATATCTTTTTCTATTTCTTTTTCCGAAAGATCGTTTGAAAATGGTTTTTCCAGTTCCCGGATGAATTCGTTAGTTCCCGAATGAATATTTTGTCTCAGCATATATGCGAGATTGATCCGCTGCGAAAGGGATAACAACGCAGGATGTATGCTCTGTAAACCATCGTTGATATTTCGTTCAATCACATCTGAAAAAGACGCTTTCCCGGCAGAAAGAGTTATATTTTTCATATAATGCCCTATCTCATAAGAACTGGCAATCCTGTTGTTGTTATATAAATTTGAATATGCTTCAAATAGTTTATCCGGGAAATAATCATCCGGATATTGACGGATCACTTTAAGAAAAAGGCAATAAAACTGTAGTAATTTTAATGCCAAAATCTTATTATCCGGTGATATCATTTGAGAAAAACCTTTGATCAGGGCCTCTTCATTTTTTCTTATCAATGATAATATATCGTCCGACATTTGATGGTTTTTCCAACAGCATTCCTGCCGGTTCAACAAATAAACCACCGGCAGCATCCGGGTTTCCATTTTGTTTCCGGAAATGTTTTTTATTCCCGAAAATATTTTTTCCATATTTTCTCCGAAGAGATCGTCAAAATCCGCTTCAATAAATTGATTTTCCATCAGATAAAGCAGGACATATCCGATCCCGGCTAAACCATTTTCAAAGCCGATATCATTATTCTTACTTAACAACGATTCATACAATAATTCCGATGCATGCGACTCAATATCGGTATCTTTCAGGAAACCGGCCACTTCAAAGAAGCATAACGAAAACCCGGCTTTCCCATTATAAAACCCGGTCGATCGAACTGAATATGCATTCAGTATCGCATATTCCGTCAATTTTATTATAAGACTTTTTCGATCCATCAATAGGTAATTGCTAAAAGAAAAGCGTGATGTTGCAAATAAACATGTATATCAGCTATTTGTTGGTTAAATCATTCATAAGTGATGCTGAGAAAATACAATATTAAGTTTTTTAATGAATAAACGCAAACGAATTATCCTGAAAAATTTATTTCTTTAAAATAAGTAAGAAAAAATCAGGACGAGATTATTTTATAGAAACAAAATGTTAATTTTACTCAGATTTATGAGCCGTGATCTTCTAAAGCCTTTTGGACAAAAATTAACATATGCAGATATATCAAATCATTCTTCCCGAAAATGTGGCTTCAAAATGTGCTATAAACATGTTAGGTGACATGTTGGATATAACTGAAGTGAAACACGTCGATTTTTCTGATTTAAACATTTATTCTGCCTCTTATAAGGAAAAGTATGGGTTTGATCTGTCGCATGGGGAGATCAATAATTTTTCATCTCATCGTAAGGCATGGACGCAATTTATGGAAACCTCCCTATCCTGGTGTCTGATTGTAGAAAGTAACGTTTCCCTGTCTTTATCTGTGAAAGATCTGATTGGGACCGTTGGGGAATTACCGGTAGGTTGGGAATTGTTTTTTCCTTACGACAGGCAGTTATATATCCAGAAACAAGCAAATGGAAAGACACTTATCAATAGGAATGCCTGGGAATATGAAAAAACAGAACCTTATCTTTTGAAATATAAGCACGGTAATTCAATATACCTGTTAAGCAGGTCCGGTGCTGAGAAGTTATTGAAAATAGATACGATCATCGACAGGCTGGATCACACTATCTTAAAAATGACAGAAGATGAAAATGCTTTAAGTGTTTATTCTTCAGATGTCGATTGGCTGGATCAGAGTGATATCCGGGATTATGAATGGCCAGACAGGTGTCGTTCGCTATTGAACCTGGCTGCCGGACAAAGCTCCTGGACCGACTTAAGTTTAAGCCGTATGCGGAACCTTTTGAAAATTATCAGCGACATAGGCATGCAAAAAAATATTGATCTGGTGTTGGATGCCGGTACTTTACTGGCATACATCAGACATGGAGGAATGATGTTATGGGATGATGACATAGATATCGGCATTGAAAAAAAAGATCTGCCGGTTCTTTTCGAAGAAATTGGAAAACACAGGAATTTACGTTACGCTGATGGTTTTAAGTTCCAGGGAACACCTTATTATAAGATCTGGGATACAGAAGGTGAAGAGATAAAAGGGTATCCATATACATTTCCGTTCATTGATTTATGGGCTTTTAAAAAAAACGGGAATGACATCCTTTATGAGAATAGGAACAGATATCCTGATGCAGCAATGCATGATTGTAAGAAAATAATATTTGAAGGGGTAGCGTACAAGATCCCCTGGAATGCGCTGGAGGTTCTGGACAGCAGATATACTGACTGGCGAAGTATGATCAGGGTATATACATGGTGTCACCGGGAAGAAAAAAATAATTTTAAATATCTGTATATTCCGGTAAAAACAGATGAAAATGGCCGGATGAAGGAATTCTGACGAACTATTATAAGGGAAGAAATGAGCAACAAAGCTTTGATCATTGGAGGCAGTAATGGAATAGGTTTAGCCATAGGTCATCAATTGCTGGAAAGAGGATATGAAAAGATCCATGTGTTGGATCGTAGCGATCCTCCTTCCGATTTTAAAGATAAAATTGATTTTACCCGGTTTAATCTTTTAAGTGATGACTATTCCATACTAAATCAGTTTACGGATATTAACACTTTAGTTGTTACTGCCGGTTTTGGACGAATTGCTCTTTTCGAAGATATAACGGATGCAGAGATCATCAACGGATTTAAGGTCAATTCGGTTGCAGTGTGCAGGATCATCAGGCATTTTTATCAAAGGATTGTAGATAATAAAGACTTTTATTGCTGTGTAACGGGAAGTATTGCCGGATTGATTTCCTCTCCCATGTTTGCGGTATATGGAGCAACCAAAGCTTCTGTCTGTAAGTTTATTGAAAGCATCAATATAGAAATTGAAAAAGCAGGATCAACCAATCGTGTGTTAAATCTATCACCAGGATTGATCAAAGGAACCCGTTTTTATGGCAATGAAAATAATCCCGAGGAATTGCGGGGTCTTGCTGAAGAAATGATTGAAAAAATGCTGAAAAAGGAGAGTTTGTTTATCCCTTTCTACGAAGAAATTTATAAAGATGTGATCACCCGCTATCAGACTCAGCCGGATCAATTTGGAAAAGAAAGTTATGATTATAAAAATCAATCGGATCACAGGAAGAGTACAAAACCCCAATTCACCATCGGCTATCTGAGTGGTACCTTTGATTTATTCCATATCGGCCATCTTAATTTGTTAAAAAGGGCTAAAGAATATTGTGATTATCTGGTCGTTGGCGTTCATAAAAATGCATTACATAAAAATAAAACAACATTTATTTCTTTTGAGGAGCGGTTAGAGATCATTAAAAGCATCAGATTTGTGGACAAAGTGATCCAATCATACAAAGAAGATACGGATGCCTACAAAGAGATCAAATATGATTACCTTTTTGTCGGAAGTGATTATAACGGATCGGACAGGTTCAACAAGTATGAAGATTATTTCAAGGATAAAGCTGTAAAAATCATCTACCTTCCCTACACGCAACGAACCAGTAGCACCCAAATACGAAACCTGATTGATTCTGCAAATATCTGAAAGATAGTTAAAATGTTATTATTCAGTCTAAAACATTTAAAGATAAAGACTATGTATCAACCTATGATGTGCTCAGGCAAAGAGTGTACTTAATTATATCTTTCTTTCATAAAAGGAACAAAATCCGTAGTTTTGCAGATATCAAGCAGATTAATGGCATACGATAATGACTTATCTGGATCAGGATATCAAATTTTTAGCTAGTGTAGGGCCTAAACGGGCTGATTTGCTTTACAAGGAACTCAATATACAAACTTTCAGGGATTTGTTGTATTACTTTCCTTATAAGCATATCGACCGTACCCGCTTCTATGCCATAAAAGATGTTACGCCTGTCGATGCTTATATCCAGATACGCGGACGTATCGTAACTATGCATAAGGAAGGAATTCCACATAAAGAACGTCTGATCGTACAGTTATCCGATCATACGGGAAACATACCATTGCTTTTCTTTAAAGGAGTCAAATACCTGACACAAAGTCTAAAAATAGGAGGGGATTATGTCGTTTTCGGTAAACCGTCGGAGTTCAACGGGCAGGTAAATTTTGTACATCCTGAAATGGAGCCGGCCGATAAACATGAAGAAAGCATCTCTGCAGTATTACAATCGAATTACAGTACCACCGAACGGCTAAAAAACAGTTACATTACTTCCAGGTTGATCGGTAAACTGATGGTAAACCTATGGCAGGGAATGAAGACAAGCATTCCGGAAACACTTCCTTCCGGAATCATCCAAAAATACCGGTTGTTGTCGTTGCACGAAGCTTTATTCAATATCCATTTTCCACAAAGTGCTGTTCTACTGCAAAAAGCACAACAGCGACTTAAGTTTGAAGAACTATTCTGGATACAATTACGCATGCTGTACCTTCGCGAAGAAAGGAATACCTACATCCAGGGGTTTGATTTCAGATCTGTGGGCGATAATTTTAACCGGTTTTATACCGAATACCTTCCTTTTGAATTGACAGAAGCACAAAAAAAAGTGATCCGCGAAATCCGCAGGGATATGAGCGGTGGAAAACAGATGAATCGATTGTTGCAGGGCGATGTCGGAAGTGGCAAGACCCTGGTTGCACTCATGGTCATTCTAATCGCCCTGGACAATGGTTTTCAGGCATGCCTGATGGCACCTACCGAAATCCTGGCGGGACAGCATTTCCGGACTATTTCGCAGATGCTGGGTAATATGGATCTGAATGTCGCCCTGTTGACCGGATCTACCAAAAAGAAAGAACGCGAAGAAATACATCAGGGCCTTACCAATGGCAGTATTCATATCCTTATCGGAACCCATGCACTGATTGAAGAAACGGTACAGTTCCTGAATCTGGGTCTGGTGGTCATTGACGAACAACATCGTTTTGGTGTGGCACAACGCGCACGTTTATGGAAAAAAAATACGAAAGCGCCGCACGTACTGGTGATGACCGCAACTCCTATCCCAAGAACACTGGCCATGACCGTTTACGGGGATCTCGAGGTATCGGTCATTGACCAATTACCACCCGGACGTAAACCGGTAAAAACCGAACATTTTTATGATAACAGGCGCAAAGAAGTATTTGATTTTATGCAACAACAGATTGCCAAAGGGAGGCAGATATATGTCGTTTATCCGTTGATCAGCGAGTCTGAAAAGATGGACTATAAAAATCTGGAAACCGGATTCGAGCAGATACGTAAGGCCTTTCCCGAACAGGACGGATATAGTGTCATTATGGTACATGGCAAGATGACGGCTTCGGATAAAGACCTGGCCATGCGTTTGTTCAAAGAAGGAAAAGCACAGATCATGGTCGCCACAACGGTAATTGAAGTCGGTGTGGATGTCCCGAATGCCTCTGTGATGGTGATAGAAAGTTCCGAACGGTTTGGCCTTTCCCAACTGCACCAGTTACGCGGACGGGTTGGACGTGGCGCCGATCAATCATTCTGTATCCTGATGAGTTCCTATAAGTTAAGCAATGATGCCCAAAAAAGGTTACAAACGATGACAGCCACTACAGATGGGTTTGCCATTGCAGAAGCTGATTTGAAGCTACGGGGTCCCGGTGATATCGACGGGACACAACAAAGCGGGATACCATTTGATCTACATATCGCCAGCCTAGCTACTGACGGACAATTGTTGCAAATAGCACGTCATGCCGCGTCAGATATCCTTTCTGAGGATCCGGGATTAAGCAGGCCGGAAAATATTTTACTGAACAATGCCATACGAAAACAATTAAACCATGAAATTAACTGGAGCAGTATCAGCTAAAACATCATTTTATTTATTCCTACAAGAACGTTAATTAATGTTAAACTATCGCCAGTCCGTTAAACCATGGAATACTAATTGTATCAAAAAGGACAATTAAAATAACATAAAATGAAACGTGTCACCCTATTTCTAATCTCATTTATCATATCATCAGTATCTATTTTATATGCCTCGGAAACAGACGAATCCGCGGGGAATATTTCCGGTAAGGTCATTGATGGAAGTACACAGAAAGCAATGGAATTTGCGAATATTTCCGTATGGGACTTAAAAACCAATGAATTAGTGAAAGGTACTATTACAGACCTTTCAGGTGAGTTTCAATTAAGTGGCCTTGAAGAAGGAGATTATAAGGTGGTGATTTCTTTTGTGGGATATACTACTATTGAAAAAACCGTCAATCTCAAATCAGGATCAAAGAAAGTTAATGTGGTACTAAATGAAGATGCCCAGGCAATAGGAGAAGTACAAATTCTGGGACAACAATCACAGATGAGGCTGGAAATCGACAAAAAGGTTTTTAATGTAGATCAAAGTATTGCTGCAACCGGTGGATCCGCCAGTGATGTACTCAGTAACATCCCATCTGTTGAAGTGGATAATGAAGGCGAGGTTTCCCTACGCGGGAATTCGAGTGTAACGGTATGGATCAATGGAAAGGCTTCCGGATTATCATCCGATAACCGGGCGCAAATACTGGAACAAATGCCCGCCGAAAATATTGAAAGGATTGAAGTCATTACTAATCCTTCGGCAAAATATGATCCTGAAGGAACAGCAGGGATCATTAATATCGTACTAAAAAAAGATCGCAAGGCAGGATATTATGGAAGTGTACAAGTCGGTGCGGACAACCTGGGCGGATATAATGTCAGCGGTAATTTTAATTATAGTAGCGGAAAGCTGGATGCCTATGCCAGTTTAGGAAAAAGAAGCAGAAAAAGAGAAGGTGGCGGTTATACCAATCGCGACAACACCGATGCCGATGGGAACGTGGTGTCATACTTGAACCAGACATCAGACAGTGATGGGGATGGAGGCCCTTATATGCTCCGGACAGGGATGACTTATCATGCTTCTGATAAAGATCACCTGAGTCTTGGTGTATTCGGCATGCTGGGTGATATGGACCAGGACAATACGATCCTTTATGAAAGTAATGTGCCGGGTTCTTTTACCAGTAGTTCAAGAAATACCAGCTCCGACAACCGGATGAAAGTAGGAAATATGGAAATTGGCTACAAGCGTGATTTCACAGAAAAAAGCAATCTGGACATCACGCTTTCCTATAATTTATGGGACAGAAATGAAAAAAGCACGTACCTGCAAAATTCATTGTTTGCTGACGGTCATGAAAATTCTTCGTATCAATACCAGGAAAGTAAGATGAAAACAAAAACCTGGGAAGCACAGGCCGATTATGTCAATGAATTCCGTATGGGCAAAATTGAGGCCGGATATAAAGGTACTATGTCAAGACAAAACAGTCCTGTTGAAACATTCTCAGGACCGAATAAAGAAGAGGCTGTCCATATCGCATCATTATACAACAAGTTCATATATGACCAGGATGTCCATGCATTATATGCCACCTATTCAGCAAAGATAAAGAGCTTTGGCGTTCAGGTCGGGGCACGCGGAGAATATTCGAATATTCATACTTCTTCACTGGGATACAATCAATCTGAAGATGACGCTACTCCTCACAATAAAGAATATTTTAGTTTCTTTCCCAGTGTCTTCTTTTCTTACCAGTTGCCCAAAAATAACGAAGTTCAACTGAATTATACCCGTAGGATTTCTCGTCCATGGGGAAGGCAGCTGAACCCTTTTATCAATATAACGGACTCCACCAATATATCTTTTGGAAATCCTTCTTTGGATCCTGAATTCTCCAATTCGTTAGAATTCAATTATTTGAAAACTTGGCAAGCGCACACCTTGTCTACATCATTATATTACCGCAATACGGATGATGTGATACAACGCATCAATTATTTACAGGATAATGTCATGAAAAGTACTTATGAAAACATCACAGAGACCCAAAGTGCCGGTGCAGAATTTGTCCTGAAAAACAGATTATTCAAATTTCTGGATCTGACCACTACCGTCAATTTATTTTATTATATACTGGAAGGATATTCCTACCAGCCTGATGGAGTGGTACAGCCCATTACAGGTAAAGGGAATGAGGACTTTTCATGGAATGCAAGGATGATAGCGAATATGGCACTTCCCTATTCTTTCACCTTGCAACTTACCGGAAATTATAATGCGAAACAAATCATTGCCCAGGGGCACCGTAAAGCTAATTATTCTCTGGATGCAGGGTTGCGGAAATCATTTTTCGACAGGAAATTGAGTCTGACAGTGAATGCCCGCGATTTACTGAACTCCAGAAAATGGCATACCATCACATCCGGACCCGGATTTGAACAGGATTCAAAGAACTGGAGGTCAGGACGGCAATTTGGATTCACCCTGACCTATAATTTCGGAAACATGAAAAATAATAACCGGAGTAAGAATCAACGAAGTGATGAAAACATGATGAATCAAATGGATGAAGATTTTTAAGCACTCAGTGTTATTTATTATTTCCTTGAGTCACATTGATCAAATGAATTACGTTCAGAAAATATGACATTAATTGTTTTATACTACTTAGATAAATTTACATCAACCATTTGATCAATGGAAGCAGGATAATAAATACCAACCAAACTTTAAAGACTATGTAATAACTTTGTGGAATATGCGTTTGATATATTGAACTACATATGCATAGATCCATGAGATTATCCATAATAAGTGTTTTATTATTCATATGCGGATGGGCTAAAGGACAACGTACTAATAATTTTGCCCAAGGATTGGTCTTGAATGGAGAAAATTTATTCCCTATTGAAAATGTAAATATCAGGAATATACACGTAATTTATTGTCCATCAGCAACCGGGACGGGAATTTCTCTATTTATGCCGAAAGGTCGGATACACTGATACTGACTGCCATTGGATTCAAGGATTTTGTAGTAACAGCTTATGATATATTTACCACGCAAGGGCCATTGGTGGTTGTCATGCAACCAGCTACTTATGCAATCAGTGAAGTAATCATTCACCCGTTAGGAACATATGATCAGTTCAAACGTAAATTTCTTGCGCTCAAGCTTCCTCCCCCTATCGATTATAATGCTCTTTTAGGTTTCCAAAGACCTGTTAAACCACTTATCCCTGTCGAATACAATTATAAAATTGTTCGTAACCCGCTTTATGCTATTGCTCATCCTGTTACCTATTTTTATAAACGTTTTAACAAGGAGGAACAAATGAAAATCAATTATTACCGGTTTTTCACTGAGGAGTGGCCCATTATTGAAGCAATTGAGAAAAAATACAATGGGAAAAAAGTGGCTGAATTAACCGGACTTGAAGGGGAACATTTGGTTGAATTCATGGGATTTTGTCAATTTGAGCGTAATTTTTTATATACTACTTCTGAATATGATATTGGAATAGCCATATTGGAAAAGTTGAAGGAATTTCAGGATCTACCCGGTAAAGAATAATTATATAGATTTTTCTCCATTAAATATGAATGACCTGGGCCTGATGCCGGAATCATTTTATTTACTAACTTTGGCAGATATATCAAATCTGGCATGCTTCATGCTAACAAATAGGTGTCTGCAAAACCTTTAAGTAAGGCATTTGTTGTATAAGTAATCACAAAAAATAAATATGATTATTGGATTCGATGCAAAAAGAGCTTTTGCTAATTATACAGGATTAGGTAACTATAGTAGGTATGTAATTAACAATTTATCTACAGCCTATCCTGAAAATGAATATCGTCTTTATGCCCCAAAAGACACCAATAATCCTGATCTTGAATCACTCCGGAGTCAAAAAAATATTGCATCTGTATTCCCTAAAGGAATAAATAAATATTTTTCTTCACTGTGGAGAACCAAGTCCATCGTACAGGATTTGTTTAGGGATAATATTCAGCTTTATCACGGCTTAAGTAATGAACTACCGGCAGGATTGGACAAGAAAGGGATCCGGTCGATCGTAACGATTCATGATCTCATTTTTTTAAGGTTTCCCGATTATTATAAGGCTATTGACCGGGCTGTCTATAAGCGAAAATTCAGGTATGCGTGCCAGAAAGCCGATCATATTGTTACAGTAAGTGAATGTACCAAAAACGATGTTATCTCTTATTTTGATATTGACCCCCAAAAAATCAGTATTATTTATCAAGGATGTGATACTTTGTTCCATCATACGGTTTCTAATGAAGAGAAACAACGTATCCGGAAAAAATATCATTTGCCGGAAACATTTATGTTAAATGTGGGAACAATAGAATCTAGAAAAAACCTCATGTTGGCAGTCAAATCTTTACTTCATCTGGATGAATCTATTCACCTGGTTGCCGTAGGGAGGGAAACGGCCTATGCCGAGCAAATAAAAAACTTTGTCACAAAAAATAAACTGGAAAAACGTGTGCACCTCTTTTCAGGAGTTCCATTAACAGATCTTCCGGCTTTTTACCAGACCGCATCTGTATTTGTATATCCTTCTTTCTATGAGGGATTCGGCATTCCCATCATTGAAGCATTGTATTCCGGTGTTCCTGTAATTGCAGCTATTGGCTCATGTTTATTGGAAGCAGGTGGTCCGCATTCTATTTATGTTGACCCTGACAATGATGAAGAGCTTGCTAAAAATGTAAAAAAAATACTTTCTAATGACACTTTTACTTCAAAAATGATCACTGAAGGTAAAAAACATGCCATTCATTTTGACGATCACCTTCTTGCCGATCAAATGATCACTTTATATAAAAATGTGCTGGAAGGAAGATCGTACCTGACAGCCCCTTTTGAGTACCTAAAATCAAATAATTAATACAATTTTTTAGCATAAATTAAATTTTTGTATACCTTTGCGCCCGGATTTTGTCCCATGGTGTAATGGTAGCACTACTGATTTTGGTTCAGTCAGTCTAGGTTCGAATCCTGGTGGGACAACAATATTTAAAAAATAAATCCCTGTAATTTACTTAATTACAGGGATTTATTTTTTGATTGCTGGCAAATTTGTTGACATTTTTAGCCTTGTCATGTACCATTGATTTAATGTGAGTTCGACATAAGCAATATTCATTGAAATACTGGAAGTAATTGATTCTTCATTTTTTATTCCCTTTGTTACTCGCTATCGCTCATGAGAACGAATTCTATGTTAAAAACCAAATTATTTCATTATTATTTATCCAAATTTTATATCCAACTGATTTTGGTAATCATTTATATAAACCTGTCCTTTTTGCACTAAAGCGAACATGATCTGTAAAAGTTTATTTCTTACATTGCTAATTATCAATTTGATTTTCTTTCCTTCGGACAACTTTCGTAGATAGTATGTCCTTAATTTCGGATTATGGACAACAGCACATCTGGCTGCCTGCGTGAGCAAGGTTTTTATTTGAATGTTTGCCAAGCGGCTGATTCGTTTTCCCTTGCCCAGGGATGTCCCGGAACTTTTATCAAAGGGAACCACACCTACATAACAGGCAAACTTGCGACAGTCGGTAAACCGTGTAAAATTCTCCGTATAAATCAATATGGTCAATGCGTTTATCATTCCGATTCCCTTTATTGATGTTATGCGCTGGTAATTGGTTTTGAGATCTTCTATTCCATCAAGTAATGAAAG
>JAISOY010000210.1 GCA_031275285.1 Bacteroidales bacterium
TTAAATTTATCAAATACGGAATTACCGTCATCATCAACCCTTTTTTTGCTTTCTGTAATGACCAGATAATGATGATTATTGCGATTGATTTTTACATCAAAAAAATAAGTTCTCTGTCCTGCTCTTACCATATTTGAATAAACACGACGATCAATTAGGTTATCTTCAAATTTTTGTCTCATCTGAAAAAATATTAATGTATTTTAAAAATTTCCATATCAATTATTTAAATCCAACAAACAGGCTATCTACTCTTTTGCTGGATAACACTTACACTCTCAAGTTGTCCTCCTATAGGAGGATTAAATTTGGAAACTTTTACTTCGATTTGTTGTATCTGTAAAAAATGAATAAAGATGCGGTTTAAAATACGATAACATAAATGTTCCAGTAAATGTGAGGTAACATCCATTTCTTCTTTGACCATTGAGTATACTTGCACATAATTTAAAGCATCATCAATATTGTCACTTTCCGAAGGTATCGTCATATCTGTTTCTATAGTAATATCTACAATAAAACGATTCCCTATTATTCTTTCTTCCCGGTAACAACCATGAAAAGCATAAAACTCCATTGAACTAAGAACAATCTTCCCCATATCCCAACGCATTAAAATTCTATACAAAAATAAATCGAAAATCAAGTCTTCCGATATCTTTATCTGATCATTCCGTAATTTTTATGAAACTGATTAAATAAGGATACACATAATAAACAAGCCTCAGGAGATTATGTTCAATTGTATTATTGTTAAAATTTTAATATCTTCGATAATTTATCAAGAGATCATGTTAAGGATGAAAACAGGTTTATGGTTATTGATTGTCTGCTTTTTAGTGAAGTACTCCTCTTTACAGGCACAAGAACGAAAAGGATATTTTTTCGATGCATCGGGTATTTCGAAAGAGGTTATGGAAAATTACCTGTCGCGTTCGGTCACCATGGCAGAATTTCTCGAGATCGACCCTTATGCCAATGATGGGCCTTATCCTTATAAAGGGGATGATGTAAGGTTGATCAAAAATATTGGGGCGAAATTTATAGGAAGGTCTATTTACCGTTGGGGTACGGAAAGTGTATTAAATAATGCTGCATACCTTGATAATGCCAGGCAACTTATCCGGGAAATACATCTTTATGACAAGGATGTAGTTTTTCAGGCTGCACTTTTTGAAATTGTCACTTTGCAGGTGAATGATATAAAAATTCCGGATTGGGCATATAAAGCTATGGGGATTCCTAAAGAAAGCCGGAATTTTGATTATAACAGGATGTTGAATAGGGATAGTATATTTGTCAATCAATGGGGAAAAGGGGCGAGTGTACCGGATATCAGCCAGCCGGAATCTCAATTATGGTTTATTTTCCTTGCAGGAACTTATATGGACCTTGGATGTGAAGCTATGCATCTGGGGCAAACATCTTTGATGGGAATGGCAGATCCATATTTCTTACATTGGGAATCACTAATTGCTAAGCTACGGGCATATGCTGTAAAGAATGCACGGCGTGGCTGGATCCTACTGGATGCGCATACTCCTCATGGCGGAATGGTAGTAAATGGAAAAAGTTTACTGGATTTTAATACTTTTCCCTTACGGATCAAAGAAATACCGGAGCAACCCCAGATGTGTATCCTGGAGAAAGGTTATCTGGATGCTTTATATGGAAGGAGCATCGGATGTGTTACCCCCAGCGGATGGTCATGTCCGTCCTTACCCTATCTGGTTGAGTTTGATAATTTCGGATGCAGTAAAACCCCTGGAAAATCTACTATCAATAACCATTTTGTTTGGGGGTATGATGAGATTACCTGGTTTTACCTGCAAAGTGAACAATATAGGAATGAGTGGTTGATATATGCTTATAACTGGATAAAAGAAACAGATCCAAACGGTTACCTACAAATGCCTGTAAGTAGGATCATCAGTTTATGTAACAGGCAATTTGGAAAAAGGTTTCGCGGGAATACCCGCTCTTCTGATATGCCCGAAGGGTTGAATATAGAAAATACCATTAAAAGATTGTGGAAATAAAGCCGGGGTAGGGGATAGGTAGTAGAAGCGTATGAGAAGTGTTTTGAAATTGTAGCCAACATTGTTAAATACATATCTGTTTGCCTCTTTTGGGAGATCAGATCATTCCTCTTGACTTAAATTCCAGATACTGGTTGATGGTATTGACAGTAAGATCAGCAGGACGTGTTATAATCGTATATATACCGTATTGGTTCAGTTCTTTAGCCATTAGTTTTTTGTTATAAATAAATTGTTCGGCAATGGCCTTCTGGTAGATACCCTCCAAATTATCCGCTTTCTGTTCTGATATTTCCTTTAATTCCGTATTCTCGAAAATAACGATTAAAAGCAGATGTTTTAACGCCAATTGTTTAAGGAATGGTAACTGGCGACTCATGGCCTGAATCGTTTCAAAATTGGTATACAAAATCAATAAGCTCCTTTGGGTGATATGGTAAGATATTGTAGCATACAACATTTCAAAATCACTTTCCTGAAAGCGGGTTTTCTGATTATATAGTGTATCTAAAATCTTGTGTATATGTGTTTTTCTCCGTTCAGCCGGAAGTATATTGCTGATCTTGTTTGAAAAAGTAATTATCCCTGCTTTATCTTCTTTCATTAATGCAATATTGGAGATCACCAATGAGGTATTAATCGCATAATCCAATAAGCTTAAGCCTTCAAATGGCATTTGCATAGTTCGCCCTTTATCGATCAGGCAATAGACCTGTTGCGATCTCTCATCCTGATAGTCATTTACCATTAATTCATTACATCGTGCCGTAGCACGGGGGTTTACAGTACGTGGATCATCACCTTCCATATAAGGGCGTATATGTTCAAATTCGGAGCTATGTCCCAGTTTCCGGATGCGTTTTACTCCATATTCCGTCAAACGGTTTGAAATTGCCATTAATTCATATTTACGCATTTCTATATATGAAGGATAAACAGGGATAATGGTTTCTTTGCCAAAGCTGTATCGCCGCGAAATAAACCCAAATAAATTAGTTACAAAGACATGGACATGTCCAAAACTGTATTCTCCCCGTTTTACCGGACGTAACAGATACCGGATGACTTTAGTCTGGGACGGATGCAGTTTTTCTAAAAATGAGACATCCCGTTTTTGAAATTGTACAGGGATCTCGTCGACTACTTCAATGTCAATATTAAAAGGATAGTGGTTTTCAATATGTAACAAAATTTCATTGTTGCTGCCGTTGGACATACGTTCAGCCATAGTACGCACGGCATAGATGCCATTCTTATTATACAGGACAACAAGATCTGTAAGAACAACCAATAACCATATGAAAAAAATAACTTGTACGGCTGTAAATAAAACTGGTTGTAAATACGCCAGAATAAACGAGGCAACAATAATGCTAAGTACTATAAAAAAACGACGCGTCAGGTAAAAAGAACGGATCTTGGATTTCATCGGTGGGTTGATCTATTCGGATTACAGATAAAAGCAATCCTCAAATATACCATTTTCCTGTTAAATACAGAAGAAAGATACTTAAGTGATCCCGGGGACATTGGTCACTTTTTCATCGAGCAATACCTGTTGCAGGACATCGGATACGTCATCCACATAGGTAAAGTTCAGATCCTTAATAAATAATTCATTCACTTCAGCAATGTCCTTTAAATTGGCAACGGGTATATAGATATCTGTTATATTGGCCCGTTTTGCTGCAAGAATTTTTTCCTTGATGCCTCCTACCGGTAGAATTTTTCCCCGTAGTGTGATTTCTCCGGTCATTGCTATCTTATCCTGTATCTTACGCCTCGTAAAAGCAGAAGCAATTGCCACGACCATAGCCAGTCCGGCTGAAGGGCCATCTTTGGGAATAGCTCCTTCCGGGACATGTACATGTACATTCCACCGCTCAAAGATATCATATGGCAGATCCAGTAGCTGATAATTGGATTTCAGGTATTCCAGGGCTATTACGGCAGATTCTTTCATTACATTTCCCAGATTACCAGTCAATGTCAATGTTCCTGTTCCATGGCTCAGGGAACTTTCCACAAACAGGATATCTCCCCCCTCTGAAGTCCAGGCAAGACCTGTAACTACTCCGGCATACTCATTTCCCTGGTATCTTTCATAAAGATATTTAGGCGCCCCTAAAATGTCGGAAATATGTTTTGTGGTTAGTTTTTTTGGAAAATCGGTCTCCATGACGATCTTTTTTGCCAGATTCCGTATAACAGAAGCAATGGATTTATCCAGTTCCCGGACACCTGATTCCCGTGTATAATTTTCAATGATATAGGTAATGGCTTCTTTTGAAAAAGATATATGATAATCTGTAAGCCCATGGGCTTCTATTTGTTTACGGATCAAATGTTTTTGAGCAATACAAACTTTTTCTTCCTGGACATAACCATTCACTTCTATGATCTCTAACCGGTCACGTAAAGCCGGGCTTATGGACATTAAATTGTTGGCGGTGGCAATAAACATCACTTTGGAAAGGTCGAACTCCAGTTCCAGGTAATTATCATAAAAAGTATTGTTTTGTTCCGGATCGAGCACTTCGAGCAGGGCTGAAGCCGGGTCCCCGTGTGGACCTATACTGATCTTATCTATTTCATCGAGTACAAAAACCGGGTTGGCAGATTTGGCTTTCCGGATACTTTGTATGACACGTCCGGGCATTGCGCCGATATAAGTTTTTCGATGTCCGCGTATTTCAGATTCATCATGTAATCCTCCCAGTGACATCCTAATATAATGCCGCTTTAATGCTTTTGCGATTGATTTACCCAAAGATGTTTTACCAACTCCGGGTGGGCCTACGAGACAAAGGATGGGTGATTTTAAATCGTTTTTGAGTTTCAGTACAGCCAGGTATTCCAATAAACGTTCTTTTACTTTTTCCAATCCGAAATGATCTTCATCCAGGATTTTTTTCGCCCGTATCAGATCGAAATGATCTGTGGTATACTCATTCCATGGGAGATCGAGTAAAGTGTACAGATAATTGAGTTGATTGGAGTATTCTACGGAAGCCAGGTTAAGCCTGCGTAATTTTTTTAATTCCCGCTCAAAGACCTTTTCATGTTCCCGTCCCCATTTTTTCTTTGCTCCTGCTTCTTCTAAATACCGGAATTCCTGATTTGCAGGATCTGCCCCCAATTCTTCCTGTATGACTTTCATTTGCTGTTGGAGCATGTATTCCCGTTGCTGTTTGTCAAAATCAGATTTGACCTTATTTTCAATCTGATGTTTGATCTCCAATAGTTGAAGCTCTTGTGCCAAATAATCAATCAGTGAAGTTGCCTGATGCTTTAGGTTAGGTATTTCAAGGATTTTCTGTTGATTGACAATTTTTATAGGTACATGGGCAGCCACGAAATTAACGGCAAGTAAGGGATTGTCAATATTCTTGATGACAAAAGAAGTTTCCGGCGAATAGGTGGATATAAAATCAATAACCCTGATAGATAGCTCTTTAACGGTTGCAGCCAAAGCCTGGTATTCAGGATCATTTTCATTTTCCAGTACATCATCAAATAAATGGTATTTTACACAATGAAGCGAATTTTTTCCGGTAAACTGATCTACTGTAAAGCGCTTTTTCCCATGAAGGATCAATACCCGGGATCCATCAGGCATCTCCAGGATTTTAACGATTTGGGCAATGGTACCTACCCGGTATAAGTCGTCTACAGATAACGTTCTGTCAAGAAAACCCACTTTCTGGCTCAGGACAGCAATATACTGCTTGTTTTTATAGATATCGTCGATGAACTTTTGCGGTTGTGCCCGGCCAATATTTATAGGCAATACTACTCCCGGAAACAGCACAGTATGTGATAAGGGAAAAACAGGTAGTATGTTAGGTAAAGGTAATTCCTGATCTGTTTCATTGTTAACAGGAATAAGCACATCTTGTCCTTTTTCCTGAATATCAATGAACAAAGAAGGATCAATGATAAAATTGTAGAAACTTTTTGCCATAAATACCGAGGTCTGATTTATGTTTTTTCTTTTACCTTTATGTATATAACAATTGAAAAGGAGTTTTTGCAAAAAAAAACTTCGAATTCCACAAATTTATCATGAAATTCGAAGTTGAACAATTATTTCTTACAAAATTTATTTTTTCTTGTAATGATCTTTGTAGCGATTCATAAATTTATCAACGCGTCCGGCAGTATCCACCAATTTCATTTTTCCTGTATAAAACGGATGGGATGTATTAGAAATCTCCAGTTTGATTAATGGATATTCGACGCCGTCTATTTCAATTGTTTCACGTGAATTGGCTGTAGAACGGGTGATAAAGGTATGGTCATTTGACATATCTTTAAATGCCACCAATCGGTAATTTTTAGGATGAATGTCCTTTTTCATTGCTTATTATCTGATTATAAAATATATATTCAATTTTTCGGATGGCAAATATACACATAATAACGATATGTACAAAAAGTTTTCGCCTTTTTAACCATTTTTTCTTCTATGACGACGTAACTAAAATTTTCCGGGTATCTTTTAAATTTTTCAATCCGAATAATTTAAAAGATACCCGGAATAGTTCTGTAAACAACAAATATCAAAAAAGACTGCCATACGACAGTCTTTTTTGATATTATCAACTTATTATACAGTATAAGTCGTAGACACGGTATCACCGCCCCGGCCGGTCCAGTTGGTATGGAAAAATTCACCGCGCGGTTTGTCGATACGTTCGTAGGTGTGTGCTCCGAAATAATCGCGTTGAGCCTGTAACAAGTTGGCAGGCAAACGTTCCGAACGGTATCCGTCATAATAACATAGCGCTGAAGTCAGTGTGGGAACGGGCACACCGTTGGCCAGGGCTGCCGATACGACATTACGCCATCCATCCTGTGCTTCTTTCAGTTTTTGAGTGAAATACGGATCGAGCAGGATATTTGCAATATCGGGATTCTTGTCGAAAGCTTCTTTGATCTTTCCTAAGAATACGGAACGGATGATACAACCGCCGCGCCACATCATAGCAATTCCACCGTAGTTCAGGTCCCATTTATATTCTTCGGAGGCCGAACGCATCAGGGTATAGCCCTGTGCATAAGAAACAACTTTAGATGCAAACAATGCTTTGCGCAGATCTTCAACGAGTGCTTTCTTGTCACCACTGAATGCAGGTTTTGGTCCCTGTAATATTTTAGATGCAGCTACACGTTCGTCTTTTTGGGCAGATAAACAACGTGCAAATACCGCTTCTCCGATCAATGTCAGGGGAATACCCTGGTCTAAAGCAGCAACGGCTGTCCATTTACCGGTACCTTTTTGTCCTGCGGTATCAAGGATCTTGTCTACAATAGGTTTGCCGTCTGTATCTTTGTAAGCCAGGATATCACGGGTGATCTCGATCAGGTAACTGTCAAGGTCTCCTTTGTTCCATTCGGCAAATACTTCGTGCATTTCATCGGCGCTCATGCCCAACAGGTCTTTCATTACCTGGTAAGCTTCGCAGATCAGCTGCATGTCGCCGTATTCGATACCATTGTGTACCATTTTTACGAAATGTCCGGCACCGTCTTTTCCCACCCAGTCACAGCAGGGAGTTTTGCCATCGTCCACTTTGGCGGCAATAGCCTGGAAAATGGGTTTCACTGCAGACCAGGCTGCCGGTGAACCGCCGGGCATGATAGAAGGACCTAATAACGCGCCTTCTTCACCGCCTGATACACCGGTACCTATATACAACAGGCCTTTACTCTCTACATATTTCGTACGACGGTTGGTATCCGGAAAATGGGTGTTACCGCCATCGATAATGATATCACCCGGTTCAAGATAGGGAAGAAGCAGTTCAATAAAATCGTCCACAGCTTTTCCTGCTTTCACCATCAACATCACCTTACGGGGACGTTTCAGTGAGGCTACCAATTCCTCGATGCTGTGCGCCCCGAAAATCTTTTTCCCTTTTCCGCGTCCGTTGACAAAATTGTCTACTTTTTCAACCGTACGGTTATAAACGCTGACAGAGAAACCTTTGCTCTCCATATTCAATACAAGGTTTTCACCCATAACGGCCAAACCTACCAAACCAATATCCGAAACTTCTTTCATATTTATTATATTAAGGTTGATGATTATTTTTTCTTCTTTTCTTCTGATGACAGGTTAAATCCTAATGAAACCAGTTGTTCTCCTATTCCGGAATGTTCATTCTTCAGTTGAATGGTGTATGCCTCAAATTCCCTGCGCACCGGGTAATTTCCGCGCTGTTTCTCGAATGTGCCGGGAGAAACCCGCAGACGTCCGTCATCGTCATTGATAGAATAGGTATGCCAGATGGCTTCACAGATACACTGTTGGGAAGCCTTTCCGTAACAATCCAACATAAAATGGAGCGGCTGTGCCGGTTCGGGCACATCGTCCGGTTTCCAGTCCGTCAGCGGCAGACCGAAGAAACGACTCAGGGCCTGTACGCTCATGGCTGTTCCGTTGGCTTTGCCGTCTGCAGAATAACCGGCAATATGTGGAGTGGCAATATTGAGCTTGGACATCAGTTCAGTATCGATATCGGGTTCATTTTCCCAGACATCCAGAACAACTGCATCCAGATGTTTGATCTTCAATGCATTTTTTAACGCTGCATTGTCGACTACTTCGCCTCTTGAACTGTTGATAAGGATGGTACTTCTGCGCATACAGGTAAACATCGCTTCATCGAACAGGTGGAAAGTCTGGTCGGACCCTGTCCGGTTAAGCGGTACATGTAGCGAAATAATATCACTCATATGTATGATTTCGTCCAGGGGAACAAACTGTGCAGGTCCTTCTATCCTTGCCCTCGGCGGATCGTTCAGCAATACTTTCATTCCCAGTTCCTGTCCCAGTCGGGCGACTTTGCTTCCGACATTCCCTACTCCGACAACTCCCAGCGTGATATTTTCAAATGAAAAACCGTAATGGGAAGATAAGGTGGCCAATGCAGATGCGATGTATTGACGTACTGATCCCGAATTACATCCCGGTGCATTGGTCCATGCGATTCCGTTCGCTTCACACCATTCCGTATCGATATGATCATAACCAATGGTCGCCGTGGCGATAAACTTCACAGAAGTCCCTTTCAGCAAGGCTTCGTTACATTTTGTACGTGTCCGGATGATGAGTGCATCGGCATCGGAAATATTTCCGTGTGCGAACACGGAGCCGGGCAAATAAATAACCTCGGCATATGGTTCCAATACGCCCCTGATAAAAGGTATCTTATCGTCAATAACTATTTTCATACAAAATTTAAGGGTTCAAATATAATATTTTATCCATTACCCGGTTAGTTCGTGCAGCTGAAATTCCATCGGAAGGTGATATTCCTTTTCCATGTAATTGGGCTACAATATTTTCGATCATTGGTTGTTGGATGTGTTCCGGACGCGGAAAATTATATTCGGATTGTTCATATGTTGTCCGGAGAAATATCGGAGTAAAGGTGAAAGTGGAGAAACGGACACTTCCTTTGTTACCCGTGATCTCTACCATATCCGCTTCGGACGATTTGGAAGCGGCATACGCCCATTCACCGCATCCTATTACCCCGGATACGAAACGAAAAGAAGCAGTGACCGTATCTTCCGTTTCATATAACCCGGCATGGTTAGCTGTGAAGCCTTTGGCTTCGGAAATCTCTCCCAGGATAAAATCCAGTATATCCAGTGTATGACAGGCCATATCGTAAAAATATCCTCCACCGGCAATATCTTT
>JAISOY010000211.1 GCA_031275285.1 Bacteroidales bacterium
TTCAACCTGATGTTTGCCACAGAAATGGGTTCAACTGCTGATGGTGCGTTAAAAGTATACCTTCGTCCGGAAACGGCACAGGGGATTTTTGTCAACTACCTGAATGTGCAGAAGACAGGGCGTATGAAGATACCTTTTGGGATTGCGCAGATAGGAAAGGCTTTCCGGAACGAGATTGTCGCCCGTCAGTTTATTTTCCGGATGCGTGAATTCGAACAGATGGAGATGCAGTTCTTTGTGCCTCCGGGAACGGAACTTGAGTGGTATGAAAAATGGAAGGAGACCCGGATGAAATGGCATCAGTCATTGGGTATGGGTAATCAGAAATACCGCTTCCATAAGCATGAGAAACTGGCGCATTATGCCAATGCAGCTTCCGATATAGAATTTGAATTCCCATTCGGATTCAAGGAACTGGAAGGGATACATTCCCGTACCGATTTCGATTTGAGCCAGCACCAGAAATATTCCGGTAAGAAAATACAGTATTTTGATCCGGAACGTAATGAGAGCTATACTCCTTTTGTGGTGGAGACATCCATAGGGGTCGACAGGATGTTCCTCAGCATTGTTTCCAATGCCTATACGGAAGAAAAACTGACCAAAGAAGATGGCTCGGTCGATGAACGTGTAGTGATGCGTATTCCGCCGGCTTTGGCGCCGGTGAAACTAGCGATACTTCCTTTGGTGAAGAAAGATGGTCTGGCGGAAAAAGCCACGGAAATTAAAAACAACCTTAAGTTTGCGTTTAATTGCCAGTACGATGAGAAAGATTCCATCGGAAAACGCTATCGCCGTCAGGATGCCATAGGAACCCCGTATTGTATCACTGTCGACCATCAGACGCTGACAGATGACACCGTGACCATTCGCTATCGCGATACCATGCAACAGGAAAGAGTATCTGTAAAGCAGTTATCGGATATTATCGCTGAAAAAGTGAGCATTAAGACTTTGTTGCAGGAGTTGGTATAACATGGATCATGAGTGGGATGATATCAGTTACCTGAAAAGTGGCTCAGACAGGCAACGTCAGGCATATGATACCTTACAGGAAATAGGTATATTCGACTATCTTGCGGATTATCACCCTGTTCTTGCCGGAACCATCCCGATCCATATAGACCTTCCGGAAAGTGATCTGGATATTATTTGCAAAATGGATGATATATCCTCTTTTCGGGATCTGATATTCCGGTTATTTTCCGGATATGATGATTTTCATGAAAAAATAAGCGGAGACACTTTCATTGCGAACTTCACGAGTAATCATTTCAGGATCGAAATATTCGCTAGGCCCGTTCCTGTTAAGGAACAGGAGGCATACAGGCATATGATCGTCGAATACAGGCTTTTGAAGTTGTTGGGCGAATCTTTCCGGGAAGCGGTCATAAAAGTAAAGTCGGATGGAATGAAAACTGAACCGGCTTTTTGTAAGGTTTTGCAGATAGAAGGAAACCCTTACCGTTCGATACTGGAGCTGGCATCTTTTTCCGATCATGAATTATCGCTTATGTTTGGGGACAAAATTACCAACAGCCATGCCTGATCAAACCACCATCTGTGCCATATCTACGCCGGCAGGGCAGGGGGGGATCGCCGTGATCCGTATCTCCGGTCCCGATGCTTTTGCGATTTGTGATACGGTATACCGTCCGATGAAGAAAAGTTATTCTGTTGCAGAACAGTTCCCTAATACAATCAGTTTCGGGCATATTATCCGGCAGGCAGACATCATCGATGAGGTTTTGGTGTCGGTTTTCCGGGCCCCTCATTCATATACCGGTGAAGATACCGTTGAAATATCCTGTCATGGTTCCATCTTTATACAGCAGGAGATACTGAAACTGCTGGTGGAGCAGGGCTGCAAAATAGCTGCACCGGGTGAATATACACAAAGGGCATACCTGAATGGAAAACTGGACTTGTCACAAGCGGAGGCTGTCGGCGATCTGATTGCTGCGTCATCTGCTGCATCCCATAAGATTGCGGTACAGCAGATGAGAGGTGGATTCAGCCACCGGTTATCCATATTACGGGACCAGTTGCTGAATTTTACATCCCTGGTGGAACTGGAACTGGACTTTAGTGAGGAAGATGTTGAGTTTGCCGATCGTACCGAGTTGAGGATACTGGCATCTGAAATCGAGACGGAGATCAGGCGCCTGACCGATTCTTTTGCTGCAGGAAATGCAATCAAAAACGGAATACCCGTAGCTATTATCGGTGCCACCAATGCAGGAAAATCTACATTGCTGAATCAACTACTGAAAGAAGATAAGGCCATTGTATCCGATATACACGGGACCACCAGGGATGTGATCGAGGATACCATCATTATCGACGGACTGATGTTCCGCTTTATCGATACGGCAGGTATCCGGGAAACAAATGATGCCATCGAGCGGATAGGAATTGAACGGACATTCCGGAAAATCGAACAATCGTCGATTGTCCTTTGGGTGATCGATTTGACGGAAGAACCAGATAGTACCGGTTCATTTGCCGGTATGATCATTGAAAAATGCAGGGACCGGCAACTGATCCTTGTATTGAATAAATCCGACCGGCTGGAAGAGAATGAGCTGGAAAAGAAATTGGAATATTACCGTCATTTCGATAAGGATTGTATGGTGATTTCAGCAAAATCCGATACTGATATTGTTTTACTGGAGACGAAACTGGTCGCTTCCGCTCATCTGCCACAGATCGGAGAAAATGATATTGTTGTGACCAATATGCGGCACTACGAGGCATTGTCACGGGCTTTACTGGCCATTGAGAAGGTGATCCGGGGACTGGATGATCATATTCCCGGTGATCTGCTGGCACAGGATATACGGGACTGTTTGTATGATCTGGGAACGATTACCGGGCAACAGATACATTCCGAAGAGGTACTTCAAAATATTTTTAAGAATTTTTGTATTGGGAAGTAAATCTTGGTCATCAGCGGTTAAGAAAAATTGCGATTATCTGAAGAGAAATGTAAAATAAGTTATAGCAATTAATTCTTTTTTTCTCTGATTTCCATAAGTCCCATTGGTTTATATCTATCACAATATACTTCAATTCCCAATTTCATAATCAGTGCAATTATTGAAACTGCAATCATTTTTATTCCAATTCCTAAACCAATCAAACAGGATAAAACAGCTGTTTTTATATAACCCTTTGATAGAATTAATTGCATACCATTATTAAACCATACTTGATAAATTTCACTTTCAGGATTACATAATGAGTTGTATAGTACTCGTTTAATAGATTGGAAAACAGTTATTCCAACCTCTGCATCTTTTAATTTTTGTTCAGGACTAGGAAGTGTAAGCCTTTCATTATGTGTCAATTGTTTTGTTGAAAAGTCATATACTAAAAATATTAAATCCTTTGTTGATTTAGGCGAAGCTTGCCCAATTTGCTCAAATATTTCTTGGTCAGATAAATTTTGAATTAAATTTATAACATCCTGTTCGATTTCGTTTTCATCAAATTCTGGATTTGATGAATTCTTTAAGGAACAAAGAGCAACTTCTTCATTAAATCTATTAATTATTTCTTCATGAAATATTTTTCTTGTTCGCTCCGATTTTATAACTGTTTGGTTGGTTAATACTTCTTTAATGAATGGCTTTGCTTTTTCTACTTCTTGTAATCGTAGATAAGCAATGGCTAACAAAGTTGTACTTTCCAAGTAAATTCTTGTTTGTCTGTTCAATATTGTTCTATTAGAATTTAGTCCACTAATAGCGAATTCAAAGTCACATAAATCAATAGCAAATTCAAATAACTTATTTTTTGATTGACAGAGACGAACATAATGTTGAGTCGGCCCTAAGATAACTTGTATATCATGCACTAAACCTTTTGCAGTCTGATAATCCCTATTTTTAATGGCAAAATCAAGTTTAGGTTCTAGAGTCTTTAATCTTTCTTTTTGTTTTTCTGTTAATGACTGTTTCATAGTGTGTTATCTTTTGTAGATAAAGTAATTTCAAAAATCAAAACTAAATATTATTAACCAAAATTTTCATCTTTCCATATGAGTAAGTAAGTCCCCATAATTAAGCTGCATGATTTTTAAAGTTCACATACACGACTCCTCCTTAGTATTTAGAGTGAAGCGTATGAAGGCTGAAAATTATCATTTAAACTAATTCTGTTGATCTACTTAAATCTATTATGTAAGGATTTTTTCATTTAGAAGTAAAAAACGTTATAGGCTGATTATACAATTCAGCTAATTCCAAAAGTGCCAGAAAATCAACCCTTCTCGAACCGTTTTCAAGTTTAGATAACTCACTTTGGGTAATTATACCAGTGCCAGCAACCTGTTTTTGAGTAAATCCAGCTTTTTCTCTGGCTTCAATCAGCTTGGCCGATAGTAATCGTCTTTTCTTTGTATATTCCTGTTTGTTCATGGCATAATGGAAAAATTCCACTATGCAATATTATATACAGAATTTTGCTATTCCATTTTGGAATATTCTGAAAGATTATTTGTATATTTGCAGGAAATAAAATTGATAAAGTAGCGTCGCAAAACGTCTCATAGTAGAAAACTGCCAATTTTCAAAAACAAACGAGACGAAAGTGCTGAGCTCATGCTATATTTGTATCTTATAGCGTGGGCTCACCTGTTTCGTTTGTTGGGTAGGCAGTACCTCTACTATGGAGCAGTGTGAGTTCCACGCTTTTTCTATGTGTATGGTTTGTTGGGAACTGCAAACACAATTTTACAACCGTGGAGAATCAATTCAAACATCTCCTGAATCTCATCTCTCATTCATTAAAAGTTCTAAATCGCTCAATCAATCAAATCCGGAAAACATACCCCAACAATACAATATGCGTGATAGAATATATTGAGGAAGATACATATAAGAATGTTTTAGAAATAAGATTTGATGACGACAACACTACTCTTTCCTGCTCGTTTAACAAATGGGGAAAATGTAACACGGTTTACTTTTTTCTCGAATGTATTGATGATATTGATTTACTTATAGAAATGCTGAACGATCTGTATGAATACAATAATCAGAGAAAACAATGGCAGATTTTCAGAAGTTTTCTGGGCATCACAAAGACATCAAGTGGTATATGTTTCATCATTTTTATATCAATTTACAAAAGATGAAAAGTCTATACGTCGTATTACCCAAATAATACTATATACTTCTGGCGTTCGGCTTAATTTATAATTAAAATCGTTGAGAATACTACGCTAAGTTGGCTGTGCCGAGCTAAAGGTTAAGCCGTTGTATTGAACTTTTGGACAATCCTTTTGCAAAAATAGAGATGTTCTGCATTCTCAATTTGGTGGAATGCAGCACTTGAAAGACCCCGGTTGCTGTTCTTTTCTGGAGGAGTTATTTTTGTCATTAGAAATACAAACTGATGTTGCGCAGAGACTGGGTTTTTATTCCAAAAATAAGCGTTTCGCCATGAAATGGCAGGTTATTTTAGCCCAATGGCTTCAGCCTTGGGAAATGAAAACGAATTCGGACAAAGCGGGCTGTAAGCCCAGGTTAACTAATTAACCTGGGCTTACAGCCCGGAGAATCAAAAATGATCAATATCCCGGGGCGTTGCCGTCGGGCTAAATTAAAACGGACTTACAATCCTTGATATATTGATGTTTGAAAGCAATATTATCAAAATCATTCCTATGCTTAATGATCATGCTGATAGATAACCCAAGCGGATTATTACGTAACATCAGATACTGACTAAACTATGATAGATATACGAGGCTTATTTGATCCAGCCGGAAGCATACCTGTCTTAAAACTATCGTCTGTTTCTATTAAATAATTCTACTCTCATATTAATAATGCCCTATGATAGTGCAAAAAATGCACAAAAATGCACTTTCAAAGTGCATTTTTGTTATCTTTGTAAAAAAGTGAAATATGGATAAGTTATTCGAATACTCAAATAAGCTGATAAAAGAAATCGGCACAATGTTTTTCCGATATATATATAACGAAATAAATTGGAAGAACAGGATGATAGGACTTATTGGACCTCGTGGCGTTGGTAAGACAACATTGGTCTTGCAATACATCAAGCAAAATCTTAATCCTGCCGAAACACTTTATGTAACGGCAGAGGATTTTTATTTTGTAGATAACAGATTTACCGATCTGGCAGATACTTTTGTTAAACATGGCGGTAAATACCTGTTTATTGACGAAATCCATAAATACAAAGATTGGGCAAAGGAACTAAAGTTGATTTACGACTATCACAAAGAGTTGAATGTCGTATTCACTGGTTCTTCAGTTCTGGATATAAAAAAGGGAGCTTCCGATTTAAGCCGCAGGGCAGTTATATACAATATGCAAGGTTTATCGTTTCGGGAATATCTGCAGTTGTTTCATAATATTTCTGCAAAAACTTATTCATTAGATGAAATATTGCAACATGAGGTTGAATTGCCTGTACAACACCCGCTACCTCTTTTCTCTGATTATTTAAAGACAGGGTATTATCCGTTTGCTTTAGAAGAAGATTTCGGATTACGTTTAGGGCAGATTATCAATCAGACATTGGAGAATGATATTCCGATGTTTGCTGATATGAATGTAGCAACCGGACGAAAGCTAAAGCAATTACTTGCTATAATCTCTAAAAGCGCACCA
The DNA here is from genome assembly GCA_031275285.1 of Bacteroidales bacterium. Lineage (NCBI taxonomy): Bacteria > Pseudomonadati > Bacteroidota > Bacteroidia > Bacteroidales > Bacteroidales bacterium. Next base: position 6,648 of record JAISOY010000211.1, read on the forward strand.
TTCAAGCCCAACATGAGTAAAATCGCTGAAATGTTATCCGCCAGCCGGAACAATATTTCGGACTATTGCCTGTATATAGAGGAAGCGGGTATGATATCCCAATTGAGAGACAATACAAGCGGTATTCGGGGACTAGGAAAAGTAGATAAAATATATTTGGATAATACCAATCTGATTTATAATCTTACAGAAGATACATCTGATATAGGTAATATTAGAGAAACATTCTTCTTCAATCAAATGCGGGTAAAATATAATGTATTTTCATCTCCTGTTGCTGATTTCCTGATCGATGATAAAATTTTTGAAGTTGGAGGTAAAAACAAGGGACAAAAACAGATTAAAGAGGTTGAGAATGGGTATATTGTAAAAGACGATATAGAGAGTGGGTATTTGAATATTGTTCCACTATGGCAGTTTGGAATGAGTTATTAGATTATAGATAGGTTAAATTTAATATTTACATTTTATTATATTGTAAGTAATATAAAACAATTCATGTCATATTTATTAAGCGTAACCAATTTGACCAATGCGACTTAAGAAAACAATAAATAGCACTGAGTGTTTATTTGCAAAATATAAACAGTTCCTTAACCATTATTTCAATAAAAAAATTACATTTGTATCTTTAATTTATTTGTATCTTTAACTTAGAGGTTGTGCCCGACACGAATTAGGGAATCATCATGAGAAAAATAATATTATTTGTTTGCGCGATAATAATTGTTGCTTTATCTGCTGTAAATCTGAATTTTACACTAAATGACAACGCTAATTTCAATGTTAAATTGTCATTGAAAAACATAGTAGCTTTGGCAATGGGAGAACAGGGTGACAGATGTGCAGTTTGTGATAATCCTCTTGATTATTGTAGGTGTGAAGGTGGTACTATTACCTGTAGTCAAGGTAGTTGTCATGGAAAGGACTGTCATAGCAATACGTGGAATATATTATGTCCATGTGACAAAACCGGAAGACCTGTGGATATATGCTTTTAATAACAGTACGCTAAAAATGTCCGGATCAAAACGACTGGACATTTTTTATAACAATACCCTGTTATTTTTAAGCGGCATCAGTTCCGTATAATATAAGTTCTTTGACTTTTTGTTTATTTTTGATCAGGTTCGGGTTTACCTTAAACATGCACATCAAACGATCAATCAGTAATTTATTGTGATTTATTGTTTTAAATGTATTCATAGGAAATGCTCTGTGTTTGTCCACTGGCAATGAATATCACTGTGCCTGCTTATCCAGATCAATAGCAGATAGTGACGCATTGTAATGAATGTCGGGTTTCTCCCTGCTTGGAGCCTCACATTTGGTCAAAGAATTGTGCTGCCTGGCATCCAGGTATAGAAACTCAATCTGAAATCGACTACAGTACATTCTTAAAGCTTGTGTAGCAAGCTTTCGGCGTCTGTTGAGAAGTAATTTTATTTACTCCCGTTTTGGCATATATCACATCAACATTTGGATATTCACTTTTAAGGATTTAGATTTTACTACGGTGGTGTAGGTGTGTTCTTTATCACTGAGACTGACGCGTTCAGATTGTGAAAATCAACCCGTTCCCCTTTGTCCTGTACTTGCCGCGTTTTCGATCTTTTCAATGTTTGCAATATAATGTGGAACGACATCGTCTCTGAGGCGGTCAACAAAGCTGAACTGTTTCCATGATATTTTTCACAAATGAATATTTTTCGATTCGGTTGCTATCTTCATATATCTGGACATAGAATTGAAGTAAATTTCCGCCTTGTTAGAGGATGGTTTGTGCAGCTAACAAGTGCATAGCATTGTTGTTATTGTCAAGTTCTAAATTGGCAATCTCGCAAAATTTCCAAACCTCGTTTGAGAGCTCCTGCGCAACCCAAACAAAATCGTGATATGCCTTCGTGATATTTCTTTGATTAGGGAATCTAACAGGGATCAAAAGCGATGGCGCGCTCTGCCGCGCAATTCTGTTCTACCATCGAAGTGTTGAAGCAGAGCCGCTGAAAACCTTTAGCGAACTGGATGCGGAAGTGTTGTTTGGTGCAACCACAGAATCTGACAAGTTGAACAAAACTTGCTCGACCGATACTCAAAAATAAACAAAGAGTTTCAATGATAAATCTTGTACGCGCTTTATTAAGCGGTGCAGATAGATTGTTGAAAACAATACACACAAATAGTGTGAAAAGATGGTTGAGCCTTAGAAGTGGACATATTTACAGAAGTCAATCATTTAAGAAAAGTCATTGACCTCCAATAACTTGGTAAAATATCAAGTCGTGTTAACTCGGTGTAAATCAAAAAAACAAACAAATTTATTAATAGAGTGTTGAAAAAATGAAGAAAGTATTTATACTGTTGATTGTGGTATGCTTGACCATGTGTAAACAAAAACAACAAATTGATGAGGCTATTTTTGTTGATATGGATCAACCGGATAAAGCCTCCCTTTTTGATTATTTCAGTTCCATTGAAATCATTCCATTGGAAACTTTGCCTGACGTTCTTATTGCAGGTGTAGGTAAAATGATCGTTCATCAGGATATGTATTATACATTGGATCCAACGCAAAGTATTATCTCCGTGTTTGATCAGACAGGAAAATTTCTTTTTAAGATAGATAAAAAGGGGAAAGGCCCCGGAGAATATTTATTTATTAGGGATTTCAATATCAACCCTTTTTCGGGTAACCTTGAGCTACTCGAACCTGAGGGCAGAGTGCATATTTACGATTTATCGGGTAACCATATCGATACAAAACGGGTTAACTATCCTGATTTTCGCGTCGTACACCATTTTGCTGCTTTAAATGATCATACGTATGTGTTTTATACTATGTTTGAACCTAAAAAAATCATCTATTTTAACTTTGATAAGGAAGAGTTGCTGCATGAAGAATTTGAGGAAACTAGGCATCTTGGTGCTTTTGCTACCAAAAATTTTTATCAGTACCAGGATAACTGGTATTTTTTCAGGCCTGTTCACCCTGTTGTATATAAAATAGGGGAGGAACGGCTTGAAGCTGCTTTTCAATTCGATTTCGGAACATACACGCAGGAAGGTACAACAGCCATTTTCTCGGAAGAAGCAGAAAAATTTTTCCCTAAAAAAATAGAAGAGTTGTTTGGCCAGTTTCCTTACTTGATACAAGCGGTGAGACATAACAGTAAATATGTATTTGCGTCACTTTCATGGAAGGATCCAGACCGCAGGGCGAATATCATATATGACAAATCTACCGGGCAATCAAAATTTATCCTTGATTTTACCGAACAGGTTATATTTAACTCGTATCGTGGAGAAGAAATAATTGTTACCGATGAATACGTTTTGATGCCTGTTCAGTGGGTTGATCTAGAAAAACGTATTACAAAAGATATGCTGGATGATAGACAAAAAAAGGTTTTTGAAAAATTGTTACAAGCTGAAATGGAACAAAATCCAATATTGATCAAATACTGGTTCAGATGAAAAATAAATCAATACAAACAATTTTAATATGTGTTGTGGTATGTTTTCTGCTTTTTAATATTGTTTTGCTGTTTTTTAACCAGCTGTATAAAAGAGAATTAAATAGTATGCATCACAGGTCGCAGCACTTGAAAGGCATTGAATCCATGTTTGAGGCATCCAAGGGAATCACTGTCACCAGACTCAAATATGAACAGTACAACATAGGTAATACCTCTGTTTATCTAGGTTCGGATAAAAATACGCTTATCCCCGTCCACTCTATTACGGATCAGCCAAAATTAGTATTAGGCTTGAATCAGAATATGTGCAGACCATGTGTTGAAGGTATATTTACTGATATTAAGGAATTTTTTCCTGATTTTGAATCTAATCCTGATATAATATGTATTGCCGATATTGAACAACGATTTAAAGACAATTTTTATGGTAAGAAAGTAATAAGCTTTCATCAAAAAAATGATTTTCCTCTGTATGAAATAGTTGGGGTGCCATTTTTTTTTATTCTCGATAAGGACTTATGTGTTAAATTATTGTTTATTACTGATAGCACAAGCCCTGAACTAACAAAGGAATACCTGAAAAATATTAAAGAACGTTATCCACAGATTTAACAATCAAAATTTCAGAGGTTTAAAAGTGTCAGCAATTAGTTTTCGGGCGATATATAAAGATTATTTGAAATTCTTATTTTTCAGGGACTGAAGTAATGATTTTTACAAAATACATAAAATTACTTCTTTATCTGTTGCTCATTATTATTTTGGGTATACTGCTGGCTATTGGGTTACGAGTGTTTGTTTTTGCTGTCTTTACCATCCCTACTCCTTCCATGCAACCATCTATCGAACATGGCGACCGCATTGTTGTCAACAAACTCATTCCGGGTCCCCGCCTTATATCCAACCTTTTCTCATTGAGAGATGGCGCCACCCCCATATATACACGTCTTCCGGGATGGAGAGGGATAAAACGCAACGATGTGCTGATATTCAATTATCCGTACTCAGACTGGCAATATCTGGATTTAGACAGAAACATATTCTATGCTAAACGATGCGTAGCCATACCTAAAGATACCTTTTATATAGAAAACGGCATTTATAAGGTAAAGGGAGTAGCGGATACTCTCGGTCATTATCCAAGTCAAAAACAGTTTTATAATATTCCGTCTGAGCAGCTTGATCCGAATATTTACAATTGTTTTCCTTTTGATGAACGCTACGGATGGAACATAAAGTCCTTTGGGCCACTCTATGTACCGGCAAAAGGAGATACACTTGCCGTTCATGTTAATACCCTTGTCCTGTATAAAAACCTGATTATTTATGAAACAAAGAAAAATATTTCTATTGATAATGATAAGGTTTTGTTAGGCGACAGTGTCATTAATTATTATGTATTCGGTAAAAACTACTATTTTATGGCAGGTGACCTTGTTTATGATTCGCAGGACTCCCGATACTGGGGATTACTTCCCGAAGACCATATCATAGGCAAAGTGTCGTTCATCTATAAATCCGTCGATCCTTATACCGGGAAAAACAGGTGGAGCCGTTTCTTCAAAACAGTGAAATGATGATGAAGTATAACATTAAACCAATGTTAAGAGAGGGTATAAATTTTATCCTTATTGTCCCGTTGTTGCTGGTAGCGGCAACCGTACTTATCATCAATCAAGATATGGCTAATCCGACCGTATCGGCAAAGTACGGCTGGTTCGGCATCGCACTTTTGGTAACGATATTATCCGTTTTTTTCAGTTTTATGATGAACAGGAAAGTCATCAGAATATCAGTTGTTGATATATCGGTTACTGTTTTTTGTTTCTGGGGGATAGCCCATACTTATTATTTACATGATTCGTTCTCACTGAAGTTAGCCGTCTTTATACTGCTTTGGACATTGTATGCTATTTGTCGGATTGTCCTTGTGCAACGAAAAAGTTACTCTTCCATCCTTTTATTCGCACTCATCATTACCGGACTGCTTGAAGCAACTTGGGGCCTGGGCCAGTTATATGGTTATTGTCCATCCCAGCACCATCTTTTCAAAACAACAGGCTCGTTTTATAATTCCGGCCCTTATGCAGGTTATTTATCGGTGGTATTACCCATCACCCTTTATTATGTGCTTTTTGATTATTCCCATATAAAGGGGAAATTTAATTTCAAAAAAATCTTTATATACCTGAGATGGGGCATTAGTCTGGTCACATTTGTCCTTATCCTGTCCGTTCTTCCGGCTACCATGAGCAGGGCTTCATGGATTGCAGCGTTTGTTGCCTGTTCGTTTATTTTGAGTGTATATTTTATAGATAAATACAAAACTCAACTATATGCTCTTACCAAGAATAATTGGAAAAAAACACTCATCGGATCGGCAGTCGTATTGTTGTTGCTTGTTGGCGCTTCCCTGGGTTTTTATCACCTGAAAAAGGATTCGGCTGACGGAAGGGCATTTATCTGGAAGAATACCATATCGGCCATACATCATCATCCTATGGGTGTGGGAGTCGGCAGTTTTGCCCGATATTACGGCGAGGAACAGAAGAATTACTTTGCATCGGGAAATGCCAGTGAGCAGGAAGAACGTGTGGCAGGATCGCCGGAATACGCTTTTAATGAATATATGCAAATAGGAATGGAGTTAGGGGTTATTCCCTTGATTCTTTTTCTCTCGCTTTTGGTTTATACCCTTTCCGGAGGCTACAAATCGGGAAACCATGCGGCCATAGCAGGCCTGTCAGCTCTACTTGTCTTTGCATTCATGTCGTATCCGTTTAATCTCCTGCCTTTTCTGATTGTTCTAGTACTTTTGATTGTACTTTCCATTCACAGGAAGGACGAACTTAAAGCGACCAGATTGTCAACGGCCTATTGCCTGACGATTGTTTTTTGCGCCTTGGTCATAACATCCATCACAGTTTATCAATATTATCCCATCCATCAGGCTTACAAACAATGGAGCCGGGTAAAAATGCTGAACAATATGGAGGTTGATCAGAAACAACCCGTAGAGTACAGTAAGTTACTGGATCTCCTTGGTCATGAAAGCCGATTCCTGTTTGAATATGCACAATGTTTATACCGCCTTGAACGATATGATGAAAGCAACCAGATTTTAACCAAACTGGCAAAAATCAGTTGCGATGCCATGCTATACAATGTAATGGGGCGTAACCATCAGGCATTAAAGGAATACCAACAAGCGGAAGAAGCATATAAAATCGCTTCGCTATTGGTTCCAGGACGCTTATACCCGTACTATCTGTCAGCCAAACTGTATGATGAAACAGGACAGGAAGAGAAAGCACTATCAATGGCCCGGATTGTACTGACTAAGAAAGTCAAGGTAGAGTCGCAGGCAGTTGATGAAATGCGCGAAGAAGCAAAAGAGATATACGATAAATATAAATCAGAAGAATGAAAAATATCATACGGATCATCATGTTTTGTACCCTTTTATATGATATCCTGTTCCGGTAAGAAAAACAGTGAAAGGATAAAGGAAAGGAAATCCCTTCTTCCCATGTGGCAGATGATAAACCTACTCACGTGAAAGCAATCCTGCCAGAAGAAAAGGATTTCAATTGCGAACTGGTATCCAACGGAACCGAGACAGTGAATTCAGGCACTCTGAATTGGCGGTATTGAGAAAGCTCAGATACCGAAGAGTATAGTAAAAGAGAATCAGCAATATAAATTATGTGTCCAATATGAGTATATAGGGAGTTACAAGCAAACGCATAATGTTATGAAGCGCCACATCAAACTGTTTAACAGAAATGCATCCTTAGGGTATAAAGCGGAAAGCGGATCCCACAGATCTTGGTGGGAGGAGTGTAGCGGCAGCCGCTTACTGATTATTGCCATCATGTTTCTTCCACTGTTTATGGGGATAGGAAAACCAAGAAAAGTTGGAAAGTAATTGAATAAATAATTAAGTAGATGTTCATAATTAGTTCACATATATCATATTTTCTGTTCCCCTGCTCAAACAGTGGTGTTACACCTGGAGGGCCTGACCTTCCGGAAGCGGGCACCAGTCCTGCAAAGTGAAGGGGCAAGCCGGAAGCTGTCTGAGCCGCCAGGCGAGTCCTTCCGGCGTCCCGTAGCGTGCAGTGGCTGGTCGCTGAGGAAGCAAGCCTTGATTTTTGCTTCTTTTTATCAAGAAAAAGAAGGGTAAAAAATGATTCCATATATGTATGGTATAATTTTGAACAATTACTTAAATTATTTATACATACAAAGTATGACTAAAAAAGATATTTATGTTATAGTTGGAGCAGTAATGATTGTTTTTGTATTTGGTTGGTTTACATGGCGTCGTTACCAGTCAGTCAATTCCCGTTATTCCCCGGAAATTGAAAGAGTGTTACGGCTAGCAGATGATAACCGCAAGGAATTGGAAAAAGTATTGGAACATTATAGTAAAAATCCTGCAGATAGCCTAAAACTCCGTGCTGCTGAATTCCTGATTATTAATATGCCGGGCAAATACTCGGAGTATTATGATGCGCCATGGAACGATGTGGCTACGGTGATGCTGAGATGGACAAGTTCATCGGACAAACAATCGGTATTAGATACCTATCAGATAGGCGAGCCGGTAATAGAAGATGACGTAACGTATATTTCTGCGGAATACCTGATCAACAACATTGAACTTGCCTTTATGGTGTGGCGGGAAATGCCGTGGGGAAAAAATATCCCGTTCGATGTTTTCTGCGAGGAAATATTGCCATATCGCGTGAAAACTGAGCCATTGGAAAACTGGCGTGAAAAAGTGCTTGCCAGTTTTGCAGATTTTTACAAAACATTTACCAAAGACACGACCACCTCTGTTATTGAGGCTTGTAACAGGGTGAATGACCGCCTGCCCCGCTTTAGGATGGATAATGATTTTCCACCCATGAATTATTCTCAATTGATGGCTACCACGCGAAGTATCTGTGATGGAATGTCTGCCTTGACAGTTTTTGTGATGCGCGGTCTGGGTATTCCCGTCACTTATGATTTTACACCCAAATATGTCGAAGCCAAGGCGGGCCATTCGTGGAACAGTGTGCGCGACAGCGCTGTTCATATATCTTTTATGGGAACACAGTCAAATCCCGGTGAACCGCATCAGGGTACGGATTTCCATATTGCTAAAATATATCGCTATGTATATGCCAATCAGAAGAATGTAACCACAGATGCTGTAAACATTCCACCCTTGTTGAAGGATGTGAACAGCATGGTTGATGCAACCGCTGAATATGGAAAAAGTGCAGATATACGGGTACCTGTACTGAACGGTCATTTGAACAAAACAGGATATGCTTTTCTGGCTATCCTTCAAGGAAGTGAATGGCATCCTGTTGGCTGGGGTGTTGTTACCGGCGATTCCATTCAATTTCTATCCGCAGGTAAAAACATTTATTATCTTCCTGTTTATTACAACAATGGCGTACAATCACCGGCTTCGTACCCTTTTATGCTAAACGAAGACGGCAGTTGCAGATTCTTCAAGCCGGATACAACGGATTTAACAACACCTTTCAATGGTCCTCATGTTCTCTCTGCTGCCGCTCCCTATACGCTGAAAAGTGTGGATTTCGACAAGGGCGGCCTGGGTGTTTCCTATTACGATACGACACCGCATACCACAGGCGACACTATTTACCGGACCGCCGGCGGCGATAGCGATTTTCAGGGCGTTGATATTCATCCCGATCAGGCAAGCATCGAATACGTCGCCTTAGGCGAATGGATGTTCTATACCGTTGAAGTGCAGGATCCGGGGGATTATATTGTTGAGACGGAAGTGGCCGTAAATGGGGAAACCACCATTCATTTTGAAGTGGACGGCGTTGCTATGAAGCCGGTTACTTATGGATCTACCGGTGGTTATGGCTCATGGCGATGGATTCTTCATTCCCAGACTCTTGCGTTAACTGAAGGTACGCATAAGATAAAATTCTGTATTGATGGTGACAATTTTGATTACAGGAATTTCAGATTCACATATCAGAAAGAAAAAAAGTGGAAAACCAAGCCATTTAACGGACCACATATCCTCTCTGCCGCCGCACCCTACACGCTGAAAAGTGTGGACTTCGACAAAGGCGGTCAGGGTGTTTCCTATTACGATACAACACCTCATACTACCGGTGACTCTATTTACCGGACTACCGGTGGCGATAGCGATTTTCAGGGCGTTGATATTCATTCCGATCAGGCAAGCATCGAATACATCGCCTTAGGCGAATGGTTGATATATACGCTGGAAGTACAAGATGCAGGGGATTATCTCATATCGGCAGAAGTGGCGTGTACTAGCACAAGCGTTTGCCATATCGAATTGAATGGTATTAATGTAACCGGTCCGGTATCCATACCACAAACAGGGGGATGGACTATCTGGAGATGGTTTGATATACAGCGTTCGATTAGGCTTAGTGAAGGTACGCATCAGATAAGATTCTATTTTGGTACGCCTGTCTCTATGAATCTGAGAAACCTGAAATTCACGTATCAATAATAAACGTTCTTGAGGGAAGTGTACCCGATAGAGCTGTCTCAAAAGGGCAGCTCTCTTTTTTACATTATGCAATCAAAATTCGAGAGTTCAGTAAAAGATTTTGAGTATTGTTTCTTTTTGGGATAAAAACAGACACGCAACAATAAAAAGTATTTTTTTTGTAAAAAAGGCGAGATTTTCGTTTTCAGACCTGACTTCGACATTGCGCCAGCCAGAAATTATACACTTAGAACTGATAGACTTCTGGCGTTCGGCTTAATTTGTAATTAACTTCGTTGAGAACGCTACGCTGAGTTGACTTCGTCGAGCTAAAGGTTAAGCCGTTGTTTTGGACTTTTGGGCAACCCTTATGCAAAAATAGAGATGTTCTGCATTCCCAATTATTGGAGGAATACAGAACTTGAAAGACCCCGGCTGCTATTCTTTCCTGAAGGAGTTATTTTTGTCATTAGAAATACTAACTGATGTTGTGCAGAGACTGGATTTTTATTCCAAAAATAAGCGTTTCGCCATGAAATGGCAGGTTATTTTAACCCAATGGCTTCAGCCTTGGGAAATGAAAACGAATTCGGACAAAGCGGGCTGCAAGCCCAGGTTAATTAGTTAACCTGGGCTTGCAGCCCGGAGAATCAAAAATGATCAATATCCCGGGGCGTTGCCGTCGAGCTAAATTAAAACGGACTTACAGTCCTTGATATCTTGATGTTTGAAAGCAATATTATTAAAATCATTCCTATGCTTAATGATCATGCTGATAGATAACCCAAGCGGATTATTACGTAACATCAGATACTAACTAAAATATGATAGATATACGAGACTTATTTGATCAACCAGAAGCATACCTGTCTTAAAACTATCGTCTATTTCTATTAAGTAGATGTTCATAATTAGTTTCCATTATCATATTTTCTGTTCTCCTGCTCATACAGTGGTGTTACACTTGGGAGGCCTGATCTTCCGGAAGCGGGCACCAGTCCTGCAAAGTGAAGGGGCAAGCCGGAAGCTGTCTGAGCCGTTAGGTGAGTCCTTCCGGCGTCCCGTAGCGTGCAGTGGCTGGTCGCTGAGGAAGCAAGCCTTGATTTTTGCTTCTTTTTATCAAGAAAAAGAAGAGTAAAAAAATGATTCCATATATGTATGGTATATTTTTAAACAATTAGCTAAATAAATCTACTCTCACATCAATAATGCCCTATGATAGTGCAAAAAATACCAAAAAATGCACTTTAATAGTGTAATTTTGTTGCCCTTATAAAAAAGTGAAATATGGATAAGTTTTCGAATACTCAAATACAGGAGCATATGCACGCTGTTAGTAATCAATAAACGAATTTCATATAGGCTCATGAAAGCCGGAGCTATGCTACGAACCAACAATACGATATACTTTCCCTGAAGCGTACCGGTCCGTTGCGATAATCGAAAAATGTTCTTTAAAAGGTTGAAAAGTAGAGAGGGCCAGTTCCGGAGCATTATTCTCCTCGGAAAGATGGGAAAGTAATACCATCTGTAAATCGGGATGATGATGTGCTCTCAATAGTTCCAATGCCTGTAGGTTTGACAGGTGTCCATGAGAAGAAGCGATCCTTTTTTTCAGGTAATAAGGGTATCGTCCCGTCCATAGTTTATCTTCATCATAATTACTCTCCAGGAAAAGGGCCTGGCATTGCCTGAAATGGCAGGACACATTTTCGCAGGCTTCACCGATATCTGTAAAAACCCCCACATTGATGTGTTGGTAATTGATCCTGAAACTACAGGGTTCGGCGGCATCATGCTTTTTCAGGAAGGTATATACCGTAAATGCATCTATTTCTATGGTATCGCCAGGATCGAAAAAAACAACATCCCCGGGGCGGTCACTGATGCCCGACCCCTGCCAGGTTCTTTCGGTCATGTATGCCCTGATGCCGTTTTTTTTACAGAATACCCTTGCCCCTTTGATATGATCGGTATGTTCATGTGAGATAAAAACAGCCTTTATCTTTTCCGGGTTCAGGTTTTTCTGTTTCATCCGCTCCATGATGCGCAGGCAACTGATGCCGGCATCGATCAGGACGGCACTTTCTTCATTCCCGATATAGTAACAGTTACCGTTACTCCCCGATGCTATGGCACATATCTCTATCATGCGCCTATTGGTCCATTGCTTTTACCACGATCTGGGCGATGTCTTCCACCTGTTGTGTTCCTGCTCCTGCAAATGTCTTTTTGCATAACGGACAGGCGGTTACCAATATATCAGGATGTTCTTCAGTCAGTTTTTCCAGTGCGTCCCGGGCTATTTTCCTGCGTTGGTCGTTCGTCAGTACCGCGTTACCTACGCTTGCCCCGCAACAAAGCGATTTTTCCCGCTCATTAGGATTACCCATCACATAAGCGACCTGGTACAATACCTGTCGTGGCGGCTGGTAGATACCTCCCGAATTACGGCCCAGGTCACAGGGGTCGTGGTATACGACCGATAGACCGGTATGATTGACGGAGATTTTTCCCGTATCGAGTAATTGTTCGATATACTGGGTGTGGTGCATCACCGGTATCGGCAGGTCATATTCCTCATTGAACACTTTGAAGCAGATAGGGCACGATGTCACCAGTAGTTTAGCATTGGATTGCAGGATGATGTCCGTATTCTTCCGGATCAATACCGCTGCTGACTCTTCCTGTCCCAGTAGCATGACCGGACGGCCGCAGCAGATACCGCCTCCTTCATCCATCATCCGGTAATTGACGCCTGCTTTTTCAAAAATGGTACGCATGGCCTTTTCTATGCCGGGAGTAACATGACTCATGCAACCGGCAAAGTACAACACATCGGTCCGGATGGTTTCGGCCGGAGGAATATATTGGTATTGTTGCGGACTGTGGAAAGAACCGGAACGGCGGACATTCTGCTTCAGACGGCATGAATCGATACCCACAGGACAGGCATCTACACAACGTCCGCACATCAGGCATTGCTGTGCCGCCTCTTCAATATTCCCTTTTTCATCCCGAAGCATACGCATGAAGTAGACGGTTGTTTTCCTGTCGAGGTGTGCTGCTGAAGACATCTGGCAGGCATCGATACAGATACCGCAACGGGAACAGGAATATAACTCGATATTGCCATATCCCGCATTGGTCTTTCTACTCTTGATGCCGGCATTCCGTAATACGATGAGCAGTATTTCAGTAGGGATATGCATGAAACGTGAAAAGGGCAGTGCAAAGAAAAAAGCGCCTAAGGCAATGGAATAAGCCCACCACATCGGCCGGATCAGGGCTTCGTTATGGACGAATGATTCAAAGACCAGTCCAAATCCACGGGTAAGGAAGCTGCCGCCACTGATGCCGGAGGTAAAGCTTTCGGCCAGCAGGCGTAATGGAAAGATGGCCCAAAGGGTGTAAACCGCTATCGAATCCCCGATTTTCAACTTGGTGGTACGCCGCATACCCATCAAACGTGAATTGATACGTTTGTAGATCGCTAAACCAATCCCTGTGAGCACCATTAGAAGGAAAAAGTCCATGAGGAAGAACAACAGCGATCCCTTGAGCGTGGTTTCGGTTTCCATCATGAAATAACGGAAGAAGATCGGGAAATAAGGCAGTTTGACCCTGTCCGGACAATATAACTGAACTTCAAGATGCCCCAGTATGATCAGCATGAACCACCCGAAAGCAATGCTCATGTGCATGTAACCCAGAACGGGGTTCCTTTTCCATATTTTTCTGTGGATCAGGCATTCGATGAAGATCTCTTTAATGGAAACAAATATCTTACGACTGAAAATGCTTTTCCCTAGCTTTTTCCGGTCTTCGTAAGGCAGTTCTTTGACGGTTTTGATGATTCCTGCAAAAAGATAGATCAGGATATAGATAAATCCGGCCATGAAAGGCAGGACAAAAGGATCATATATAAAACGTTCGCGCATGTATGTTATGTTCGGGATAGGGGATGGGTGAATCGATGGATGGCCAGTACTACATTGCGGGTGTTGACGCCTCTCGGACAAAGCATCTGGCATTTGCCGCAAAGCATGCACTTTTCAATATCTTCGTGGATTTTTTTGATCTGGCCACGCATGACCATCAGTTGTGCCATCCGCAGGTTAAAATGAGTGAAATGGCCCGCAGAACAGGTGGCCATGCAGGTTCCACATCCGATACATATGGCGAAGGATGGCTCAAAGCGAAGCACGAAAGCAGCCACATCCTTTGGTGTCTGGTCCAGGTCAATTTTCTGGCTTTGGTTGATGCTATATCCGAAATCCGGTTTCATCCTGTGTGATTCAAAATTATTTTGGGGAAGACTTCAGGTATTCGGATATGGCAATAGCTGCTCCTCTGGCGTCGGCCATTGTTTCCGGAATAGTTTTCGGTCCTGTGCATGTCCCGGCAACAAATACCCCTTTCTGCCGGGTATAGTTGCTTTGCAAATATTCATCGCCTACATTCAGGAAACGGTCTTTACCGGTGGTAATATCCAGCATACGTGCCAGTTCTTCTGTTTCATCGGGCGCTTCCATACCCGACATCAACACCACCAGGTCGACGGATATTTTTAATAATTTCCCCATTAAAGTATCTTCCGCTTTGATGGTGACCTGTCCGTCAATACTTTCGGCAGCTTCCGATAAGCGTCCGCGGACGAACATTACCCCGTATTTGGTCTGGGCTTCCAGGTACATATTTTCAAAATGACGGTCAAACATGCGCAGGTCCATGTAGAAGCAGTATACTTCCGCTTCGGGGTACATCTGTTTTATTTCACAAGCCTGTTTCACGGCCGTGGCACAACAGACCTTGGAGCAATGGCGGTTATTGACCTTTTCGTCACGGGAACCGACACAGTGAATGAACGCGACACGTTTGGGCTCTTTTCCCTTGCTGGTAGTTACCGGATTTCCGGATGCAAACATTTTCTCGAGGTCGGAAGACGTGATCACATTATCATAGATGCCATAGCCGTATTCTTCCTTTCGGTGGGCATCGAACAGCCGGAATCCTGTAGTCAGGAGCACTGATGATGCTGTGACTCCCTGTCCGTCGGACAACCAGATGCGGAAATTCCGTCCGTCCGGCTGAATATCGGCCACAGAGGTTCCGGTAAGTATTTTTACCGGTGTTTTTTCAACAGCAGCGACCAATTCTCCGGAAAGCAGCGCAGCGTTTCTTTGAAAAGGGAACAACCGGTCCCAGTTGGCAACATGGCCTCCCGGTTCTTTTTCTTTCTCAACAAGTATTACTTCATGTCCCATGTTAGAAAGCCGGGTGGCGGCTTCTATCCCTGCAATACCTGCACCTATAACGGCAACATCATACATTTGTCAAAATTTTAAACGACTCCTTTAAAACCCACATCAGCATAACTGGTGGTTACCTATCATCCTGAAAAAATACAGCATCCGGCAATTTTTCGGAGGTCTTTTTGTCATACTTAAATGATAAAAATCAGGTTCAAAAATAGTGAAATAATAATTTCCCTTCAAACTTTAACAATAAAATGTTAGCAATGCCTTTGAAAATCTTACATTTGCATCATGAAAAAATCATATCTGTTGCTGGGAAGTAATATCGGAGACAGGGAAGCGTATTTGAGACGTAGTATATCCTTATTGGGGGCGAATTGCGGGAAGGTTAACCGGTTGTCTTCGATCTATGAAAGTGAACCGTGGGGATTCGATCACCCTGACTGGTTCCTGAATCAGGCTGTGGAATTGCTCACATTGCTGGATGCACATATATTACTTGAAAAGATCCAGGAAATAGAGACTGCATTGGGGCGAATCCGTACCTCTGGAGATTATGAAGCGCGGACCATGGATATCGATATTATTTTTTATGGTAAAGAACAGATCCATCTTCCGGATCTGGTAGTTCCCCATCCTCATATGGCTGAACGCATGTTTGTGTTACAACCTTTATCGGATCTGATACCGGATTGGGTACATCCTGTTTTAGACCGGACGATCCATGTTCTGAAGGAAGAATGTACTGATGTTTTGACGGTACGGAAATGGGATTGATATGACTTTTTTCCCTTAATTATTAAAATGCTTCCGTAGCTTAAAAAAAAGCTATATATTTGCGCTCAATTTTTATGAAACCATACATTATATAATAAAAGGATACAATGCGCAATAAAGGAATTATCAGGGCATTTGCTATAGCGATGGCATTGGTGTGCCTGTATCAACTGTTGTTTACCTGGAAGACTTATACTGTTGAAAAAGCGGCTAAAGAATATGCAGCTGGTGACTACAACAAAGAAGCAAAATATTTGGATTCCATATCCAATGTAGAAGTTTATAATTTTCTGGGGTTACGTAAGTATACGTATAAAGAATGTAAAGAGCGGGAAATCAACCTGGGCCTCGACCTGAAGGGAGGGATGAACGTTATTCTGGAAGTATCGGTGGCTGATGTTGTCAAGGCCTTATCGAATTACAATCCGGATCCGACTTTTCAGCAGGCACTTACCCGTGCTACCCAGATGCAGCAAAACAGCCAGGAAGATTATATCACCCTTTTCGGAAGGGCATTCCGTGAAATCGATCCCAATGCCCGTTTGGCAGCGATATTCCGTACTCCTGAAATGGGCGATAAGATCAAATTTGACGCGACCAATGAAGAGGTGCTTCGTATCATACGTAATGAATCAAACAGTGCCATTGATAATGCTTTCAATATCATCCGTACAAGGATTGACAAGTTTGGGGTAGTACAACCTAATATCCAGCAGTTAGAGACCAAAGGTCGGATATTGGTAGAATTACCGGGTGTGAAAGAGCCTGAAAGGGTCCGTAAGTTATTGCAGGGATCTGCGAATCTCGAATTCTGGGAAACTTACGATAATTCGGAAGTATACCCATATCTGTTACAGGCCAATGAAAAGATCAAAGAAATAGAAGATGCCAAAGCTGCTCTGGAGACACCGGAGACAGAAACACAAGCAACTTCTTCCGTTCAGCAGCCGGTAGCAGAAGCATCTGTACAGGATACTTCTTCCCAGGGTGGATTACTTGACCGGTTGAGTCAGGAAGGTACTACCGTTACCGATACTGCAGCATTACAGGGTGATGTAATGAAGGATTTTCCTTTATTTTCAGTGTTGAGTCCCAATGTATCCCAGAATCAGCTTATGCCGGGATCAATTGTTGGGATGGCTCGTATAAAAGATACGGCTCAGGTAAATCGTTATCTTTCTATGGCTCAGGTACGTGACCTGATGCCTCGTAACATAAAATTCCTGTGGGCAGTAAAGCCGATGAAAGATCCTAATGATCCTCAAAGAAAACGCGACACGGATTTTTTTGAATTACATGCCATCAAGCAGACAGGACGTGATGGACGCCCTCCGTTGAGTGGCGATGCCATTACTACAGCATCTGCTAATTTCGCCGATCAGGGAGGCTCTTCAGCTGAAGTCTCTATGACGATGAACAAAGAAGGCGCCCAGACATGGGCCCGGATGACCAAGGAAAATATTGGCCGTTCGATAGCCATTGTTTTGGATGACAACGTTTATTCCGCACCTAATGTTCAGACGGAAATTACGGGAGGACAATCAAGGATTACCGGTAATTTTACGATCAATGAAGCCACGGACCTTGCCAATATTTTGAAATCAGGAAAATTGCCGGCGAAAGCCCGCATTATCCAGGATGAAGTGGTCGGTCCTACTTTAGGAAAAGAATCCATCCGCGCCGGGTTTATCTCTTTCATTATGGCATTGGTAGTGGTGATGCTCTATCTGGCATTCTATTACAGTAGTGCCGGTGTGGTTGCAGACATCGCTTTGATGGTAAATATGTTCTTCCTGATGGGTGTGCTCGCTTCACTGGGAGCCGTGCTCACTTTGCCGGGTATTGCAGGTATCGTATTGACGCTGGGTATGGCGGATGATGCCAACATCATCATATTTGAGCGTATCCGGGAAGAGCTTCGAGCGGGTAAAGGGTTGCGGCTGGCAGTATCCGACGGATATAAAAATGCATACTCTGCGATCATTGACGGTAACGTTACTACGCTTCTGACAGGGGTTGTATTATATTTCTTTGGAACAGGGCCTATTCAGGGATTTGCCACTACCTTGGTTTTGGGTATCCTCACTTCTATGTTCTGTTCTATCTTTATCAGCCGCCTGATCTTTGAGTGGATGCTGGACAGGAACAAAAATATCAAGTTTTCCATTCCGGCTACAGCCAATGTATTCAGTAAAGCGAAGTTCAATTTCATAGATTTCCGTAAGAAAACTTATATTATATCACTTTCGATGGTGGCCGTAGTTTTATTGTCCATCATATTCCAGGGATTTAATATGGGGATTGACTTTACCGGTGGACGTAGTTATACCGTTCGTTTTAACGATCCTGTAAATACCGTAGAACTGCAGTCTTCTTTACGGGATGCATTAGAGAACAGTTCTCCGGAAGTAAAAACCTTCGGTTCTGATAATCAGGTGAAAATAACAACGAATTACCTGATGGAAGAAGAATTGAACCATGAAATAACCGGTAATGTCGACAGTATTGTTTTGGTACGTTTGTATGAAGGTTCTAAATATTTACTGGGTGATAATGTGGATATTGAGCAATTCCGTACGGATCATATCATGTATTCGCAAAAAGTAGGAGCAAGCATTGCCCATGATATCAAGCGTAATGCCGTGATTGCGGTATTGCTGTCGTTGATGGTGATCTTCCTGTATATCTTCATGCGATTCAGGAACTGGCAGTTTGGATTGGCTGCCGTCACTTCCCTCTTCTTTGTAGCAACCATTATGATCGGATTGTATTCGTTGTTGTATAAGGTGATGCCTTTCTCCATGGAGATTGACCAGCATTTTATAGCAGCTATCCTGACCATCATCGGTTATGCGATCAACGATACGGTGATTATTTTCGACCGTATCCGTGAATATGTGACGCTTTATCCGAAACGTTCGATGAAAGAGACATACAATGCTGCTATTAATAGTACATTGGGTCGTACCATGAATACCTCGCTGTCAACCATGTTTGTATTGTTCATCATCTTCCTTTTCGGGGGAGAAATGATTCGTGGTTTTGCGTTTGCTCTGCTGGTTGGTATTATGGTCGGTACCTATTCTTCCATCTTTACGGCCGCTCCGATTGTATTTGATTTAATGAATAGAAAAAACAAAAAGGAAGTAAAGAAATAATCTCGATTGAGATCAAAAACAGAAAGCCGCCTAAACAATAAAATTAGGCAGCTTTCTGTTTTTTAATATTTCTGTCTGGTAAAGCCTGGGTTTATTCATAACAGAAAAATATTTATATGGGATAACTCCCTGTAGGTATTATTATTTCCGATTCTATGAAGTTATCTTCATTTTTAACTACAGATTTTCATAAAAGTCGACTTTTCCGGTATGCATATCGTATACGCCCCCGATGATTTTGATTTCCCCTTTTTCTTCCATTTCTTTCAGTATTGGGCTTTGTTTCCGTATTTCCTTCACCATTAGTTCAACATTGGTATGACAAACTGCTTCGACAAATTCCGGGTTGGATGATTTCGCTTCTCCTTGAAAAGACGATCTGGACTGCTCAACAGCCGGTTTTATCTTATCAAGCAGTGTGGTGATATTTCCAAGTTCCACATCGTCAATTGCCGATTTGATGGCGCCGCAGTACTCATGTCCCAGTACGAGTACCAGCTTGGATCCGGACACTTTACAGGCAAACTCCATACTGCCCAGAATATCAGGGTTCACTATGTTTCCTGCAACGCGTGCCACAAATATATCTCCTATTCCGCGATGAAACACATCTTCTACCGGGACGCGTGAATCCAGGCATGAAAGAATGACAGCTTTCGGATATTGCCCTAATGAAGCATCCCTTACCCGCTCGGTGGTATTCCGTACGATCAGATTATTTTGGGTGAAGTCATCATTTCCCCTTTTCAGGATTTCAATTACCTGATCGGGCGTTAGCTTAGCCTGTTGATCTGCTGTGAGAATTGTATTGTCAAGGATTTCTTCCTTATCAATTTCAACCACTTTTGTATTTGATCCGTTACAGGATAATAAAGCCGATACGGCAATGAATACAATCAATAAATTTTTCATGATCATTTTATTAAGTTTCTATGTTAAGATTTTTTGTAATCTATGCTACATCAAAAAGAGTGCCGAAGAAATGTGTTGTGGTTGATAATCAATAAAATTTAGGCATGCTCGAGAGATGAATTCGTGATATATCTGTACCATTGTGAACGAAAACCATATTCGTTCTATCTATTGTAAATTACGTATTTTCAGATATGGAAATAAAATTAAAAAGATGATGTCTGATTATTTTCCGGAGGACCGAATATTTGATTTTAGACTCAGTGAGACACAAATTACTTGCGCATAGTGGCCTTTTTACTTATAATACCACTTTATACCTCCTTGACTACCCAGCTTGAAGGACAAAAATTAAGTTTTTATTGCATATTGACTATCCCTGATCCATCGACTAACCAATTATTGTCTTTTTTTATAACCTTAACGGCCAGTTTAAATTGTTCCTGACCCTTCCCCTTTAAAAAAACATAATTATCCTTGTCGTTAATATAATCTAACTCATATCCTTCATCTGGGCGGTCTTGTCCGTTAATTACGGGATCGAAACCAAGTCCCAGTTCGGAATCCATTTCCCACCCTTTATCAATTACTCTTTTATACGCAGTTTTAAAAGATTCTGTGACCAAATTGGACGATTTGAACCATGCTTCAAGATCTTCAGGCGATGAAGCGTCTATTTTTATATAGTTGTTTACAAATGTCAATGCACTGGTGACACGGGCATCATCTTTTTTATTAGATTGGCTACACGAGATAAGTAATAAAAACGCTAGAGGTATTATTTGTTTCATCATATTTCACACAGTTTTTATTTGCAATATTAATAACTAAAAGTCTTTAACAAATGTAATGATTTATTTTACAATATATGCTTTTTATATATACCTACACTCCTTTTAAATACTGTGAAGTTGGTATTCAGATACCTCCAAAATGTGCGTTAGGACATCGGATCAGGTTGGTTTGTTGGGTGAAATAGTATTGACTTTAAGCTTTATAGAAATAAACCCTAAAAGTTGTACAACTTTTAGGGTTTATTTCAAAATTTTAATATCCGACGATTTATAGTCTGGCCTTTACCTTTTTACTTTCTTCTTCATAACCGGGTTTATCGAGTAATGCAAACATGTTCTTTTTGTATGCTTCCACACCAGGTTGGTCGAATGGATTGACACCAAGCAGGTAACCGCTGATACCACATGCAATTTCAAAGAAATAGAAAAGTTTCCCTAAGTTGTATTCATTGATGGCCGGTATTTCTATACGGATATTGGGAACACCTCCGTCAACATGTGCCAGCATGGTTCCCAATTCAGCCATTTTATTCACTTCATCGATCCGTTTGCCGGAAAGGAAATTAAGGGTGTCAAGGTTTGCCGGATCATTGGGGATGCGTAATTTATGGGCTGTGCGTTCAACAGAAATGACCGTTTCAAAGAGGATGCGCAATCCTTCCTGGATGTACTGACCCATTGAATGGAGGTCAGCTGTCAGGGTGACTCCTGCAGGGAAGATGCCTTTAAGTTCCTTGCCCTCGCTTTCCCCGTATAGTTGTTTCCACCATTCGGTAACATAGAGTAACTTAGGATGGTATCCCGCCAGTATCTCAACGGTCTTTCCGGTTTTGTAAAGTTCGTTGCGGGTAGCCGCATAAATAGCCGCTATATTTTCTTCAAAAGGAACTTCCGGGCCTGTCGCTTTCTGCATATCCACGGCTCCCTGCACCAGTTCCCTGATATTGAATCCTGCGATGGCAATAGGCAGTAATCCGACAGGGGTAAGCACCGAATAACGGCCACCCACATCATCAGGAATCACAAAAGTACGGTAACCTTCCTGTACAGCCAGTGTCCGCAGAGCGCCACGTTTCTCGTCAGTGATGGCAACAATATAATCCTTGGCCTTTTCCTTACCGATTTTACTTTCCAGATGGTCTTTCAGTATGCGGAAAGCAACGGCAGGTTCAGTGGTGGTACCTGATTTTGAAATAACAACAATACCATATTTCTTGTTTTCCAACAAATCCAGCAATTCATATAAATAGTCCTCACTGATGTTTTGTCCGGCAAAAACAACTTTCGGGCTTTCATTTTCTTTCATTTGCCAGAAATTATCGGACAAAGCTTCCAATGTTGCTTTAGCTCCGAGATAAGATCCACCGATGCCTATCACCACTACTATTTCGGCATTTTTCTTGTAAAAAGAGGCTACATCTTCAATGGCGGCAAAGTCTTTATCTTTGATGGAGGAAGGGAGGTCTACCCATCCAAGGAAATCGCTTCCCTTGCCGGTTTTTTCATACAGGGCTTTTACATATCCCAATGCCTGATCCTTATTGGCATATATTTTTTCTTTTGATACGAAATCAGTGACTTTTTCGATATTCAGCTTCATACTAATGATTATTAAATGGTCTTTATTTTCAGATAAGCACTCAGTGCTATTTATTATTTTCTTGAGCTAGATTGATCAAATTGGTTACGTTCATTTAAATATGTCATTAATTGACATTACTTAATAAAATATTTTGTCAATCAATGAATACTTCCAGTATTTCCGTTGGTTCCGATGGAATCAAACGGATGTTTTTGAGCACAGCAGGTAATAATATGGTTTCACCTTTGCGGATATCCGTTATTTTACCCGGTCCGTATTCTATGGAACAGCTTCCGGATGTGCAGATATAGATAACAAACGAATCGATAGCCTGATAATCCTTTTCCATGGATTGACTGATACTGATTATGTTCGTGGTAAAATAGGGACATTTCACCAATTCGGCAGTTCCCTGTTCTTTTTTCCGGTATTGGGTCTTATAATGATCATGGTAAGAATAGTCGATCGCATCAACTGCCAGTTCGGTATGCAATTCACGTGATTTTCCGTCCGAGTCTATCCTGTCCCAGTCATAAATTCGATAGGTAACATCGGATGTCTGCTGGATCTCGGCGACCAGGATATCCTTGCAGATGGCATGTATCCTGCCTGCAGGAATGAAGAAGACATCACCTTTGGATACTTTTTCCACATTCATGATGTCTTTTAATTTTTTTTCGTCCAGCGCTCTGAGATAGGTAGTTTTGTCCATTTTCTGATTGAAGCCGACAATCAGGTTACTGTCCTTATCGGCTTCCATCACATACCACATTTCGGTTTTCCCGTACGAATTATGCCGTTCAGCAGCTAACTGGTCATCCGGATGTACCTGTATCGAAAGATCATCCTGTGCATCAATGAATTTGATCAGTACAGGGAATTCGATGCCGAATTTATCATAAATGGTATCTCCTACCAGGTCGCCCATATAAATTTCAATCAATTCCTGGAGATTATTATTTTTAAGGAATCCGTTTTCAACCACCGAGATGTCACCTGATACACCGGATAATTCCCAGCTTTCCCCACAATGATCCGTCTTTGTCTTTTTCCCTAAAACAGTATGTAAGCGATCGCCTCCCCAAATACGTTCTTTTAATATGGGCGTAAATTTTAAAGGATATAAAGATTGTTCTGTAGACATGATGTTGAGATCCGGATTATTTGTAATAAAACCTTTCAAGAATGTGGATGTAAAATTAATGAAACTATCATTTTTTACAAAAATATTCAGGAAACAAAATCAATGATGTTCTGCATTTTCAAGGTTTTCAAAACTTTGGTACAGTGGGCTCTTATTTTCTCAGATATACTTCGAATGAATAGGCATAAGGATGTTTTTCGTCTGTTTCGTGACGTTCGGATGATTGTAACTGCCAGATATCCGGATCTATATCAGGGAAATATACATCCGCCTCGAACCGGTGATGTATGCGTGTTATATATAACTTCTGTACATAGGGCATCATTTGCCGGTATATTTGCATCCCACCGGTGATGAAGCATTCTTCGCTATCATCGCATTGTTCCAGTGCATCCTCTATAGAAGATACCACAATACTGCCCGGTGCTTCGGAGAAAGATTTGCTGATGATAATATTTTTTCTTCCGGGCAAAGGCTTTACCGGTAAAGATTCATAAGTATTCCGTCCCATGATTACCGGATGCCCGAGCGTAGTGCGTTTAAAATATTTCAGGTCATTAGGGAGATGGGTGAGTAACTGGTTATTGTATCCGATGGCATTATTTTCATCGATAGCGACAATGGCAGAGATCATATTCAATGATAGATTTAGTATTTTACTTCTTTTCCTTTACAAAAAGTTTTGGCAAGCCGGTATTCATTGTCTAACAGGTTAATGTCCGCATCTTTTCCTGTTTTCAGGGAACCTTTTCTCTGGTCGATCCCCATCATTTTGGCGGGATTTGTTGACGCCATTTTTACAGCATCTTCCAAAGGGATACCAGCCAGGGTGATCAGGTTCCGGAACATGGCATCAAGCGGAGTGACAGATCCAGCCAGGGATGTACGTTGCTCATTCAATGCAATTCCGTTTTCGACAATGAAAGTGTGTCCATATACATGGTAAACACCTCCGTCTTTGCATCCCGACGCGCCATTGGCATCGGAACATATCAATAGTTTATCCGCTCCTTTACAGCGATAAGCGATTTGGATCAGCGGAACCGGTACATGATAGCCGTCAGCAATAATTTCAGCATAAAGCGTGTCCAGCGTAAGCGCGGCTTCTGTCATTCCGCAAATCCTGAATGGCCCTTCCTTATGTACCTGCGACATGGCATTGTACAGATGGGTAACACTATTCATGCCAAGAGCAGCTGCTTCCAGCATCAGGTCATAGTCGGCATCGCTATGTCCTCCGGATACGACTATTCCCATCCCGGTAAGTTCTGATATGCGTTGCAGGTGGTGTTCTAATTCGGGAGAGAGCGTAATGCGTTTTATGATATCCTTATAAGTGTTGATGACAGGCAGGTATTTTTCATCAAAAGGAATAAAATATTTCTCAGACTGGCTTCCTTTATACTTAATGTTCAGGAAAGGGCCTTCAAGATGTGCTCCCAGAATATTCCCTTCCGGATTTTTATGCATGTATTCCCTGATGATCTCAAATCCTTTGATGATCTTATTGAAATCGTCGGTAGCCAATGTCGCGTACATTCCGGTGACCCCATGTCTCAGGTGGAAATTAGCCAGTGTTTCTATCGATCCGACTGTACCGTCATTAGCATCTGCACCATTACCTCCGTGGCAATGGGTGTCGATAAATCCGGGAATGGCTGTCAGCCCGCTACCGTCAATCTTATTTCGTATGTCATGTGCTTCCGGATTGTCACTGATCCCGGTGATGACACCATCTTCAAAAATGATCGATCCGTTGTTGATGGTCCGGTCTTCGGTAACGATGCGGATATGGTTGATGCTGGTTTTTGTCATATCGGGTGTTCTTATCCGCAAAGGTAAGAAATAAACACCGGATCACACGGATGTCTGAATGTAGAATAACAAAAGACACACTACATACTGTTGGTGAGCATGTAGTGTGTCTGTTTGGGATCATGTTGATCAATCGTTGTCCAATGATTTTACCGTTTCCGCAATTCTTACAAATTCACGGCGGTATCCTTTAGGATCCTTTCCCAATCCGGATTCGGCCAGGGTGATCACTTTTTCATAGCTTCCATCGCCTTTGAAATCAGATTTGCGTAACAGTTGCCCGAACATAGCCACGGCTGCAGCAAACCGGAAATCATCCGAGACATTATTTTTTCCATTGTCAATCACCGCTACTTCCATTTTATGGCTTTTCCCTTCATCAGGACGTTTATAACGTAATTTTACGGTGAGCAGGTCCGATGATTGGCTTTTGATTTTCGTATTTTTCGTGTTTGACTGGTACTTCAAGTCATCCACACTGCCTGGTCCTTGTACTCCGACCGGAACCACTTCATAAAAAGCAATGATACTGTGTCCGGCACCAATTTCTCCGGCATCTTTGGTGTCATCGTTGAAATCTTCCTTGTTCAGCAAGCGGCTTTCATATCCGATCAGACGATAGGATTGTACCTTTCCCGGATTGAACTCGATCTGTAATTTTACGTCTTTGGCAACAGTATGCATGGTGGAACCGAATTCCTGTACCAGCACCCTGTTGGCTTCCTGGAGATTATCTATGTAAGCATGGTTGCCATTTCCTTTTTCAGCAAGGGTCTGCATTTTGCTGTCTTTATAATTACCCATTCCGTAACCCAGTACTGTCAGGAAGATACCGCTCTTCCGTTCTTCCTCGATCAAGTTTTCCAGATCTTTGTTGCTGGATACTCCGACATTGAAATCTCCGTCTGTGCAAAGAATGATACGATTATTGCCGTCTTTAACCAGATTTTTTTTAGCAATCTTGTAAGCCAGTTGTATCCCGGCTCCTCCGGCCGTTGACCCCCCGGCAGTAAGTCCGTCCAGGGCATCACGGATCTTCTGCTTGTCGGAACCTGGTGTCGAAGGCAGCACTTCTCCTGCAGCGCCGGCATACACTACGATAGCAACTCGGTCTTTTTCACGCAGATTGTTGACCAGTAATTTTAATGATGATTTTACCAGATCGAGACGTGTCGGACCAAACATGGAGCCGGATACATCGATCAAAAAAACAAAGTTGCTGGCAGGAAGATGCTCGCTTTCAATTTCTTTAGCCTTGATTCCGATACGGACGAGACGATGGGAAGTGTTCCAGGGACATTCCCCGATCTCTGTAGTGATGTGTACCGGATCTTTGCCATTGGGTTTTGTATCGTTGTAGCTGAAATAGTTCACCAGTTCTTCAGTGCGGATGGCGTCTTTCGGAGGCATTTGCCCCTGATTGACAAAACGGCGCATATTGCTGTATGATGCAGCATCCACATCAATGGAGAAAGTAGATAGCGGATCATCCAGTGCATTTTTAAACCTGTTTTCCCCGAATGAAGCATACTCTTCAGTCTGCATGGGGATGCTACGTTGCATTACCGCACCTATTACAGATGCTTTTCTTTGTGTGCCGAATGCTACTATTGTTACTTCATCAAGCTGTGCTTCTGCTTCTTTCATATGGACATCATGCGTGCTTTTTATGACTATGACTTCTTGTGTCTGATATCCGACAAAAGAAAATACCAGTATATCTCCCTTTTTTGCCTGGATACTGTACAATCCGTTGATGTCGCTCACAGTACCAGTCCGGGTGCTTTTTACGATGATACTTGCCCCCGGTAATACGCCGCTTTTATCCGTAACCCGACCTGTGACTGTCATTGTCTGGGCACTTAGATGAAATCCGAATAATAATATTATCCATAAAAAGGCCCACTTTGTTTTTGCATTCATTGTTTTCATAGCTCTGAATTTTAAATTCGACATTATTTTTCTATATAGATGCAATGTTATGTCGTATTCCATAAATCCGGAGAAATTTTTATATATTTTTAAGTAAGTTGTTGTTGATTAGTTGGTTGTGTGTTGATTTTAGATATAAGTGTTGAGTAAATTCATATTTTGGATTATAAATTTAGAATTATTTTCACGTAACCTCGTTTTTGGAGGAAGAGTAATATCTATATGTATTAAATGAAAAATAGAGAAATAAACCGGTAATTTTGAGATAGTTTCTTAGTTCTTTTGATTTACTCTTTATTTCATTCGAAAGAGCCTTCTGGCGGCAATTACCGCTTATTTTACAATTTGAAAGAAATTCTATTGTATTTATTTGAAGTTACTTTCAATACGTTATTCAAAATTGTAAATTAATTTTAAATTATAACTAAAATTGATTTTTTAACTTTATTTTATCTAAAATATTGTGATTTTGAAAAAATGTTATCTTTATTTGCATTGTTGTTTTGATAATGTAGTAAAAATAAGAAAACGGTTATGAAATTCACAAAAATGCAAGGTTCAGGTAATGATTATATATATGTGGATTGTTCGCGGGAACAGATCAGCCGACCCGAGGAATTTGCCGTTCGCTACAGTGACAGGCATAAAGGAATAGGTTCTGACGGTCTGGTGCTGATTATGCCATCCGAGATTTGTGATTTTCGTATGCGCATGTTTAATTCCGACGGTTCGGAGGCTCAGATGTGCGGTAATGCTTCACGGTGTGTCGGAAAGTATGTTTACGAACATGGTATGACCGGAAAAACACATCTGACACTGGAAACCTTATCAGGGATAAAACAACTCTGGCTTTTTCCTGAAAACGGGGAAATAACAAAGGTTTGCGTAGATATGGGGGAACCTGTCCTGAGATCAACAGGAATACCGGTGGCATTACCGGAAGAACAAATAATCGCGACTCCGGTCTATTTTCCTTCGGGGTCACACCTGATCACTTGTGTTTCTATGGGAAATCCTCATACAGTGATCTTTGAAAACAATATCGATTATTTTCCATTGAGGAGGATAGGTTCTGAAATCGAGTGTTATCCTATTTTCCCTGAACGCACCAATGTCGAATTTGTGAAGTGTATCTCATCTACACACCTGAAAATGCGGGTCTGGGAACGTGGAGCCGGCGAAACCCAGGCATGTGGGACAGGTGCCTGTGCTGCACTTGTTGCCGCAGTACTTAATGGGAAAGCAGAACGAAAAGCGACGATCAGTTTATTAGGTGGAGACCTTGAGATAGAATGGCGTGAAAGCGATAACCATGTATATATGACCGGTGATGCCATTACTGTGTTTCATGGGGAAATAGAATAGTTAGAACGTTGGAAAGTCAAAAAGTTCATAAAGTTAGAAAGTCAGAATGTTGGAAAGTCAAAAAGTTCATAAAGTCAAAAGTTAGCATGGCCTTAATCAACGAAAATTACCTGAAGTTAGCCGGCAATTATCTATTTGCAGAGATTGCCAAAAGAGTGAATGTCTACCAAAAATCACATCCCGAAAACAAGCTGGTTTTTCTTGGTATCGGTGATGTTACGCGACCGCTGGCTCCGGCAGTTATTGAAGCCATGCAGAAAGCAACTCTTGAAATGGCCGATGCTGCAACTATGCATGGGTATGCTCCGTATGAGGGTTATTCATTCCTGATCGATGCCATTATAAAAAACGATTTTGAAGCCCGTGGGGTAAGTATTGATCCGGATGAAATCTTCATTAGTGATGGCGCTAAAAGTGATACGGGAAACATCGGGGATATATTGAGCACCGATAATATGGTGGCTGTGACCGACCCGGTATACCCGGTATATGTAGATACCAATGTGATGGCCGGGAGAGCCGGTGAATGGGAGGATGCTATGTGGAATGGTATTGAATATCTGCCATGTACGGCGGCGAACAAATTTGTCCCTGAATTTCCGCAAAGGCGTGTGGACGTAGTATATCTGTGTTATCCCAATAATCCTACCGGAACCACACTAACCAAAAGTGAACTGAAAAAATGGGTCGATTATGCCGTTCAAAATGATGTGTTGCTACTGTTCGATGCAGCTTATGAAGCGTTCATCACTGAAAAAGATGTTCCACACAGCATCTATGAAATTGAAGGAGCCAAAAAAGTAGCTATAGAATTCCGTAGTTTCTCAAAAACAGCTGGTTTTACCGGACTCCGGTGTGGATACACGGTGGTGCCGAAAGAGTTAAAAGGATATTCCGATACAGGAAAAACTTTTTCTTTGAATGAATTATGGCGCCGTCGCCAATCGACGAAATTCAACGGTACGGCTTATATTGTACAACGTGCGGCAGAAGCGGTTTATTCACCCGAGGGTAAACTACAGGTACGTGAGACCATCGATTACTATATGGAGAATGCAAAAATTATCCGGACAGGATTGGAGCAATGCGGAATGAAAGTATATGGCGGTATAAATGCCCCTTATATCTGGTTGCAGGTACCTGACGGAAAGTCATCGTGGGATTATTTTGATTTTCTGTTGCAAAAGCTGGAAATTGTATGTACTCCGGGTTCAGGTTTCGGGAAAAGCGGGGAAGGCTATGTAAGGCTCACTGCATTTGGAAAGCGGGAAGATACTGTTGAAGCAATAAATAGAATGAAAGGAAAGGTTCATAAAGTTAGAATGTCAGAAAGTTCATAAGGTTAGAAGGTTAAAAAGTTTATAAAGTTTATAAAGTCGGAAAGTTATAAAGTTTAGGAAGTGAAATAGTTCATCGATAAATAAAATGTCATGAAAAAGTTAAAACTGGATTTTCAATTGTATCCGCGGATAAAGAACCCCTACGGGGGATGAACTGATTCCGGGGAATAGCCTGATAGACGATGGATTATATCCCTTGTATTATCCGGACATATAAAAAAGGAATGACTGCCAAGCCCAGCGTAGTATTCGTTCGGAAAAATATACCTATTATTATCAATTTTTTCGGTTTAAGATTCAACTTTAATTTTTAGAAATCATGAACAAATCATGTTCAATATTATTCATAACAACGATGATGTTTGTTGCTCCCTTAACAAGTAAAGCGCAAGTCGATTATTCATTAGGAGCTGATATTGTCAGTTCATATATATGGCGCGGATCCCATTGTGCCGGAACAAGTATTCAACCCAGTATGGGATTATCGGTAGGAGGCTTCTCCATCGGGACATGGGGAAGCGTAGATGTGGGCGGGTTCGGACTCAAGGAAGTGGACCTGACCCTCGGCTATTCTATCGGAGGCTTCAGTATCGGATTATCCGATTATTGGTGGAACGGCGAAGAAGCTTATGATTATTTCCGGTTCAAAAAAGATTCGTCATCCCACATGCTGGAAGTGAACCTGGGATATGAATTCGGATTCGGTCTCAGCTTATCGTGGAATACCATGGTAGCCGGAGCTCAGGACAAATACCCGGACGATGATGGAGATATCCAGAGGGCTTTCTCTACCTATATCGAAGCCGGTTATTCTTTCTCCATCAAAAGTATTGACTTAACGGCGTCACTCGGCTTCAGCCCGTGGAAAAGCGATGTCATGTATACTGCAGGATATGCCCATGCGACAGACGGATTCGCAATCACCAATATTTCACTGCTTGCATCCAAAGAGATCAGTATCACCGAACGCTTTTCGCTGCCTGTCTTTACTCAGTTAACTTTCAATCCTGCAAAGGAAGATGTATTCCTTGTATTCGGATTTAGTTTCTAATATTATAATGAAAAGAAAATGAAAAAGATAGAAGCAATTATACGCAAAAGCCGGTTCGAGGATGTGAAAGAAGCTTTACTGAAAGCAGATATCGAATGGTTCTCTTATTATAGTGTACGTGGTGTAGGTAAGACACATCAGGAAAGGATTTATCGTGGTGTAGTGTACGATACCAGTTATATTGAACGTACCATGCTTGTTATAGTGGTACGTGACATAAATGTGGAAAAAACGGTTTCCGCAATTCTCCAAACGGCTCAGACCGGTGAAATCGGAGATGGAAGGATCTTTATTTCAACCATTGATGATTCCATCCGCATCCGTACCGGTGAACGTGGAGACATTTCACTATATGATGCCAAATAATCACTTTCAAAAACAATAATCATGATACATAGTATTTCAAAATATATCACAATTCTATTCATCGTTTTGTTGGTCATACCGTTTTCGGTATTGGCTCAGGCTCCCGCGACTGTTGACGTTACAGAAGTCGTCCTAATTGAAGATGTTCCGGTGATGGATACAGGCAATACAGCATGGATACTTACCGCCACTATTCTTGTTATGTTGATGACGATACCGGGGCTTGCCTTGTTTTATGGTGGTTTGGTACGTCAGAAGAACGTATTGAGCATCATTATGCAATGTCTGGTTTGTGTAGGGGTAATCAGCATACTTTGGGTTGCTTTCGGGTACAGTTGGGTATTCGGGACCGGCTTTATGGAATCAGGCAGTCCATGGGGATTCATTATTGGAGGGTTCGACAAGGTTTTCCTTAACGGGATAACACTGGATACCTTAACGAGCGGAAACATCCCTGAAATCCTGTTTGCCCTTTTTCAATGTATGTTTGCCGTAATTACGCCCGCATTGATAGTAGGAGCTTTTGCCGAGAGGATCAAGTTCTCAGGATTTCTTCTCTTTACCATTTTCTGGGCTATACTGGTATACAATCCTATGGCGCACTGGGTATGGGGCGGAGGCTGGATCGGAGAAATGGGAGCCATCGACTTTGCCGGAGGCACGGTCGTTCATATCAATGCAGGTATATCGGCACTTGTGATGGCGATTATGCTGGGGAAGCGCGAGGATTATAAACATGGACGCCCTACCACTCCTCACAACATCACTTATGTCTTTTTAGGAGCTACCTTCCTCTGGTTGGGCTGGTTCGGGTTCAATGCAGGTAGTGGGCTGGCTGCCGACGGACTGGCTGCAAATGCTTTTCTGGTAACACACATTGCGACAGCAGTTGCGGCAATCGTATGGATGGTAATAGACTGGATACACCACAAAAAACCAACAACAGTAGGTCTTTGTACAGGAGCCGTAGCGGGATTAGTGGCCATTACTCCTGCCGCAGGAACAGTCGGTGTCCTTGGTGCTTTTGTCATCGGGGCGGTATCATCCATAGTCTGTTTTTTAATGGTAGCTTTTGTCAAATCAAAGTATAAATATGATGATTCTTTAGATGCCTTTGGTGTGCATGGTATGGGGGGGATTGTCGGATCTATACTTACAGGAGTATTTGCTACACAGTTTATTACCGGTCCTGATGGACAGCAGGGCGCATTGTATGGAGACTGGCACCAGCTTTGGGTGCAAACCATTGCTACTGTAGCAGCCATCGCATATAGTGCAGTTTTTACATATATCATTTTCATTATCGTGGATAAAATGGTCGGAATACGGGTCTCTCCACGGGTTGAAGAAGAAGGATTGGATATTTATGAACATGGTGAAACAGCATATAACTGATAAATAATTAAGAATTAAGAATGAAAAGTTGAGTAGTTCTTAATTTTTATCTCTTAATTTTAAAATTTAACAAAATGTTAAGTATCCCTAAAGATTATCATCCGACACTGGATGTACAGCAGACGGAAGAAGCTGTGAAGATGATCAAACTCACATTTCAGGAAGAGTTGGCACAGGCATTATCCCTACGCAGGGTAACAGCCCCGCTTTTTGTCCTATCAGGCACAGGTATCAATGACAATCTGAACGGAATGGAGCGTCCGGTATCGTTTGAAATATCCGCCATCGGGCAACGTGCCGAAATCGTTCATTCACTGGCAAAGTGGAAACGCATGAAACTCGGTGCATACAATATCGAACCCGGGAAAGGACTCTATACCGATATGAATGCTATCCGGGCAGATGAAGAGGTGTTGGATAACCTGCATTCCGTATATGTGGACCAGTGGGACTGGGAGCGTACCATCACCGCTGCAGACCGTAACATCGGCTTCCTGAAAAAAATAGTCCGGAAAATATATCAGGCTATTCGTATTACGGAAAAAAAGGTACATGATACCTATCCAGATATCAGGCAATGGCTTCCGGATGATATCCATTTCATACACAGTGAAGAGTTGTTGGAATTGTATCCCCAGTTGTCTCCGAAAGAACGCGAAAACAAAATCGCAGAAAAGTATGGTGCTGTATTTGTTATCGGTATCGGCGGAGAACTGGCAGACGGAAAGATACATGACGGACGCTCGCCCGATTATGACGACTGGAGTACACCTGGTGAAAATGGTTTCAAGGGTCTCAACGGAGATATTATCCTTTGGAATCCATTGTTAAAAAGCGCTTTCGAAATCTCATCCATGGGCATCCGTGTGGATAAGACCGCTTTGGTGGAACAACTCAGGATCAGGGGATGTGAGGACCGGCTGGGCTTGCTTTTCCACAAGAGCCTGATGGAAGACAGGATACCTCTCTCTATCGGCGGCGGTATCGGACAGTCACGTCTTTGCATGTACCTTTTACACAGCGCCCATATCGGCGAAGTACAATCGAGTATCTGGCCGGAGGAAATGATCAGAAAATGTGCAGACAACCACATTATTTTAAAATAAAATATTTAAACAACATGATATATGCGGGAAACAGGGATGTTTATAAGTTCAGTGTGAAAAAGTTGTCTACTAATTTGCACTCATGGCTGTTGGTTTTGTATTTTTGCAGAATAACAGCGCATCCGGTTTTCGATATTTGCGAACATCCATGTAATCTGTGTTATTCGTGTCTTCATTAACCATTGAAATCAAATTTTAAACCATGTCTAATCTAAGATTCAAAGCAGTAGAAACAGCTTTCAGCAGGAAAGCCGTTCAGGTTCCTATTCCTGACAAAAAAACATCCGATTATTATGGAACGCTTGTTTTTGATCGCAACCAGATGCGCAAATATCTTTCGAAGGAGACGCTTAAAGTGGTGTTGGATGCCATCGATAAAGGGGTTCCCTTGGAACGTAGCATTGCCAACCACGTAGCAGCAGGTATGCGCATGTGGGCCATGGAACTGGGGGCTACCCACTATACGCACTGGTTTCATCCCCTGACCGATGGTACGGCTGAAAAACACGATGCATTCGTGGAACCTGATGGAAATGGTGGAGTAATTGAGGAATTTACCGGAAAACTCCTGGCACAGCAGGAACCCGATGCATCCAGTTTCCCCAGCGGCGGTATCCGTAATACTTTTGAAGCCCGCGGATATACGGCATGGGATCCTTCTTCTCCCGCATTTATTATAGACGATACACTCTGTATCCCGACCATTTTCATATCATATACCGGTGAATCGCTCGATTATAAACTGCCCTTGCTGAAAGCTATTCAGGCAGTAGACAGAGCAGCAACAGGTGTATGTAAATACTTCGACCGCAGTGTCAGAAAAGTAACTTCTTTTCTGGGCTGGGAACAGGAGTATTTCCTGGTGGATGAAGCCTTATATTCAGCTCGTCCCGATTTGCTTCTGACCGAACGTACCCTGATGGGGCATGAAAGCGCCAAAAACCAGCAGCTGGAAGACCATTATTTCGGTGCTATTCCTACTCGGGTTTCCGCATTCATGCGTGAACTGGAATACGAATGCTATAAGCTCGGCATTCCTGTAAAAACACGTCACAACGAGGTAGCTCCCAATCAGTTTGAACTTGCTCCGATTTATGAAGAAGCTAATTTAGCTGTAGACCACAACTTATTATTGATGTCTACCATGAAAAGAGTTGCAGAACACCATAATTTCAAGGTGTTGCTGCATGAAAAACCTTTTAAGGGCATCAATGGGTCAGGGAAACACAATAACTGGTCGTTGGGTACTGATACCGGAGTGAACTTACTTGGCCCCGGCAAAAATGCTTCCGAAAACCTCCAGTTCATCACTTTCCTTGCAAATGTGTTAATGGCGGTATACAAAAACAATGCATTGCTGAAAGCCAGCATATCGTCGGCTACCAATGCACACCGTCTGGGCGCTAACGAAGCCCCGCCGGCTATTATTTCCGTATTCCTCGGTTCGCAAATATCCAAAGTACTGGATAAACTGGAATCTAGTGAAGGGATCTCTACCATCAAGGTAACCGAAAAAACCGGAACCCGTCTTTCTTTAACACATATTCCCGAGATTTTGGTAGACAATACCGATCGTAACCGTACGTCACCTTTTGCTTTTACAGGGAACCGTTTCGAATTCCGTGCGGTAGGCTCGTCCGCCAACTGTGCTTCCGCTATGATCGCACTTAACACAGCTGTGGCATACCAGCTCAACCAGTTCAAAAAATCGGTGGATGAGCTGATTGCCAAAGGAACTAAGAAAGACGAAGCCATCTTTAAAATGATCCGTGAGTACATCATCGAATCGAAGCCCATTCGTTTTGACGGTAACGGTTACAGCGACGAATGGAAAGAAGAAGCTAAGAAACGCGGCCTCGATTGTGAAACCTGTGTGCCTGTAATTTATGATGCCTACCTTACTCCCCGTTCCGTGGATATGTTCACTTCCGCAGATGTGTTGAGTGAAAAGGAATTACATGCACGTAATGAGGTGAAATGGGAAGTATATACCAAGAAAATACAGATAGAGGCACGTGTGCTCGGTGATCTGGCGATGAATCATATCATTCCGGTGGCTACCCGTTATCAGGGAATGCTGCTCGATAATGTATACAAGATTCAATCAGTATATGACAATATTGAAAAAGCCAAGGCGGTATCTGCACAGGATTTTGAACTGATAGAGGATATATCGCATCATATCAATACTATTAAGACAAAGACCGATCAGATGATCGAAGCCCGTAAAGTGGCCAACAGGATCGAAAACGAGCGTGAAAAAGCCGTCACTTACTGCCGGGAAGTAGAACCGTTCTTTGACGAGATCCGCTACCATATCGATAAACTCGAGCTGATTGTCGATAATGAAATGTGGACACTGCCGAAATACAGGGAACTGTTATTTATCCGATAGAGTTAGTTTACCAATTTTTTCGTCCCGGCAGGAATTAGTCTGCCGGGATTTTTAATTGAAAAGTTGATACATTTCGTTCAGTATTGTGTTAAAAAGTAGATGTTTTAAGTATGCTATTTCAATTTTCTGATGGAAAATTTCTCTTAATTCCTATTCTGTTCTTTTTGATTTCCCTGCAAGGCTGTAAAATGAAAAGAACTGTTGTTTCCGATCATTCTTCCCATGTTATGGAAGAGGTGATCGGGGATATTACTTTCGAAAAAGGTTTTTCCCTTTCGCCGCTCGATCCACAAATTACCCAGCGAAAAGGTGCAGATAAGGCAAATACTGATACCCTTTATTTTTATCAGCCGGATACCCGACCGGTTTGGCAAATGTCGCAATGGTATAGTAAATATGACCTGGCAGGTACCATAACTCAAAAAAACAGGGACAGCATATCATACAGTAATCAGGGCAAGAAAATTACAAGGCATCATGACGGATCCCTGTTACTGGAGATCACAACAAGTACTGAATATGACCATCCCCGCCGGGATGGAGAACCATGGCCGCATTTACTGATCGAACAAAAGTTGAATAAAAGGGTAAACATCGGGGAAGTCCGGAAAATACTTTTTTCAATGGAAATGAAGTTGGTGAAGTGTACTAATATGATGCGTGAAGAAGATTTTAACGAGGCCTTACACACCGCCCAGACGCCTCTTTATTTTATTTTAAAAAATACCAATAAAAACTCTGAAGACTATAATTCCGCTATCTGGTTCGGTATTCCCTCTTTTGATTACCGATATACTAAGATGAGTGAAAAGGAATTAATATCCTGGGATATAGGAACACAGATGTTTATTTATAATGTTCCCCAAATACTTGTCTGGGGCGATATCTCTTTTCAGGATATGAGGTGGCATAAGGCTGAAACGGATCTATTGCCATTGATGATGCGGGCGGTTGAATCGATGCAGGAAAAAGGGGTTTTTACGGCGACATCACTTTCGGATTTGGTACTTACAGAAATGAACTTCGGATGGGAAGTTCCGGGGATTTTTGATGCGGCTGTCATGGTAAGAGGGATCAGTCTTAAAGTGGAAAGAGATACTCCTGATACCATGATGACAGCAAGCAGGTCAGGATTCCGGTAATCATCTGACAGGTATTGCCTGCCTTCCCGATATAATATGGTTTTATTTTCTACTCTTGGTATAAACCCATTCTAAGAAGCCGGGGTCTTCAAAGGCGACTTCCCAACTGTGATGCTTGATCCCTTCATATTCACTATAACGAAAGTTTGTGATGCCTAATTTTTCCAGTTCTTTTACGATCAATCTTGAATTTTCTACAGGGACCATCGGGTCTTTTTCTCCATGTATGATCCATATAGGCACTTTACCTGCCCATTTTTCAACGTTGGAAAGAGATGCTCCTGCCGACATGGCTACAGCGGCGGCAAACAGGTCAGGGTATTCGGCAATCATTTGATAGGTAGTATATCCACCCATGGAAACCCCACCTATATATATCCTGGTGGTATCTATAATATTACCGACTATGAGTTGATTTATAATATCATACACCATCTCTCCGTATGGGGAAAGGGATATTTCCATCTCATTACGGTTAGATTCTTCTCTCATCAGTTTTCTTGTTCCTACAAAAAAAGCAGATTTTCCATTTCTCATGATGTTTACAAAGGCGCTTCTCTTTGGGGCCTGTGGATATATCACTATAGACGGGTATTTTTTACGATTTTCCGGTTCAAGAAAAAGTTCTGCACCACGTTTTAATTGTCTTTCGTTGTCATTACCGGAAAGGCCTTTTCCATGTAGAAAAATAAACAACGGATATGATTTGCCTTCTTCCATATCTTCCGGCCATAGTATACGATAGGGTAAGGTATATTCTCCTTTCACATATTCTTTTTTTTCGAATAGGCTATAATCCGGTTTCCATGATTTTACCGACAGTATTAATGGTAAGACCGATATACAGGCAATAATAATGGCTGCCCTTTTTATGGATACGTTCATTTTACATAATTATATGCTTTTTTCAGATTACAGAATGGTACTTTGATCAAAATAATCCTGATCATCCGCATAGATGAAGATCAAAGTCCCTTCTTTTATGGTATCGATAATGGTCTTGCTGATTGATTTGGGAAGTGCCGGACAACCGAAACTTCGTCCCAAACGTCCTGCTGAAGCAATGACGGAAGGGTCGGCATAAGTAGCGCTATGGATCACGATAGCACGTTCTTTTGCACGGTCGTTGATTCCTTTTTCAAGGCCGTCAATAATCAGGGAGTAGCCATGTTTTCCCTGATAAGTATTTTCAGTGATAAAAAAACCTAATGAACTTTTATTCGATCCCCTTTCATTGGAAAAAGAGGTGGCATAATTTCCGCCGCTATTCTTACCGTGCGATACATGCGTCGAATACAGGATTTTTTTCTGTTTCATGTCCAACACATAAAGACGTTCCTCTGTCGATGGTTTTGAAAAG
Source organism: Bacteroidales bacterium (assembly GCA_031275285.1). Taxonomy (NCBI): domain Bacteria; kingdom Pseudomonadati; phylum Bacteroidota; class Bacteroidia; order Bacteroidales; species Bacteroidales bacterium. The sequence goes on from JAISOY010000211.1 coordinate 45,521, forward strand.
TCAATCAACGTGACCACATCTTTGTTTTTGGCATTTAATTTCTGATACCCGGTAACAGCGTATTCAAATGCCGTATAATTGACTACATGCTCCAACTCCATTTCTGTATAAAGTTGCTGACTCTCTGATAAAACCAATTCTTCTGAATCCCGTTCTTTACTCAACAGAAAATTGATCGGCAAGCAAAGAAACCATACACTAAAAAAGATAAAATATTTCTGCATGCCACAATTAAAACAACTTTTGTGCCAAATACCTATAATTGATTTCAGTCAAAAACAAAAACAAGTGTCTCTTCAACAGGAGCCCAGTCAAAAATGAACCTGGCATGCGAGGTGGCATTCCGTACACACATATGTGAACGGGGAGTTGTTCCGAGTGTCGGGATATATTCAATGATCTCTGTGTGTGGAAGATTTACCGGAACCCCATGTATGTATCCTCCATTGGAAAAACGACTGGCATAAGGTGCGAATCCGCCTATTTCCGTAGTCCCGTCTTTATAAAAAAACATCTGGCCTTTTTTCCCCTGGATTACAAAAATTCCGGTAGGGGTTGCGCGTTCAAAAGGCGGTTTACGGCGACCCGTAGTTGCCGGATTCATACTTCTTATCAACCATATTGCACCCACTTTTTCAAGCACTGTGATATTTTGATTGGTACGGTCAACGAAAATGGCTTTTTTGAAGATGACCGTATCATTGATCGGCCTGATATATTTTTTGGGAACCAGCCACTCTCCTTCAATACTGATTACATCTATTTTTGTAAATCCGGCAGTATCCGCAATATATTTAACAAGCGAACCGTCTTTTCCATATCGTTCCGCAACCGTCCGGTTATCCGGAAAAAATAAAGGGACCGATTGATTCTGGTCGACTCCGAAAGCATCGGATATGCTGTTATACTCATTTTTATGATTTACTTTAACTACCGGCGCTTTCCCGTTCATATTCCTGTAATTTTGTAAAATGCCCCAACGTACGTTTCCTTGTTGGATTGAATCAAGGAATACCAGATGCCTGCGTATTTTATCCCATTGAAATTTGCGAACGGTACTTTCATATGGAAAACTGTCCGGTAGCGTATATTGGTCATAAAGGAAATCCTTTTCCATCTCTACAGTCATGGGAGCTATTTTTCTGGAAATTATCCCTGTATGAGAATCTGTTTGATCAGGTAAAGATATAACATTCGTTTCCCGGGATAGTCTTTTTATTGTTTTCACAGAACAGGATTCTGATAATAAGACTATTGTCAGTAATGGTGCAATTATCTTTTGAATAGGTTTTATCCGGTGTAGCATTTTTCTGGTATGTGATGATTACCAGGGCAAAGGTATTGAATCTTTAAAGAAAATACCCGTTTTCAATAAAATGAATCCTATAAATAGGTTTAATCCGTAATTTTGCGTATGAATATAAAAGTGACCGTTCCGCTTTCAAGACGCTGAATTACAGCTTGATCAATTTTTCCAATTTTCCATCATGACCAGATCGGATAGTGGTTTGCGGAGAACAGAATGACGGTTCGGATCTGAAAAATCATTTTTTGGATAACCGAGGATGAGTAATGCTGTTGCTTCCATATAATCGGGGATGTCAAACTCCTTCCTAATGATATGCGGATCAAACAGGCCGACCATGACACTTCCTATGCCTACTTCCCGTGCTGCTAACATCATATGGTCTGTGATGATTCCTATATCCAGGTCCCCGGAACATTTGTTGTCATAGGGCCGTATCAGGGACTCCCTCGTATCCCTGCATATGATCATGACGCATGGCGCGCCGAATGTTTTGTATGCTTTCTGGACTTTTGTGATGTTTTCCGGCTCCTGGATAACAAGTATTCTTTGTGGTTGTTTGTTACAGGCTGTCGGTGCGACCCGGGCAGCCTGCAGTATATAGTCCAGTTTTTCTTTTTCTATTGCCTGTGCTATAAATGCCCTGACAGTACAACGCTGTTTCGCTAAATCTAAAAAATTCATGTGAGGTGTTTTTGATTGATTCCAAAACGATGGGGACATATTCTCCTGCATTCAAAGCATTTTAGTTCCAACTTGCCTTTTATTGTTTTGTAACATACTTTATAGCAATTTTTCTGACCAAATAATGCCGGATCATTTAATGCCCCTGAAGGGCAAACATCGACGCACAGATTACATCCTTTACAGATATCATATTCCAGTATCTGATCTGCTTCGATCCGAGCATTGGTTAAAATAGCGCTGAACCATAGGAGATTTCCATAATCTGGATTGGTTAAAAGGTAATTGCGTGTAATACATCCGAGTCCGGCAAGTTCTGCAGCATGTTTTAATGAGATATGTCCCCTGAAACGGCCATTATCCCATTTCCCACCCAATCCGCCTATTATTTTGGTTTTGTATCCCATTTCTTTGACTTGTTTTGCCGCTTCTTTTGCGGTATGGTTCATTTTTTCTACCATTTCGTTGCGGATGGAAGTATATTCAATTGTGGTTTTTGATAATGCTTCCCGTGGAAACGGTGATCCGAATACGATCACCGTTTTGCATCCCGGTAATTTATCTTCCGGAGAAAAACCAACTGTTGCATTGGTAAAACGATCTGAGGGAGTAATTCCCACTACGGACGCCCCCGATGCAATTCCTATTTCCCTGATTATGTTTTTGTCAAGCTGCCCCATAATTGAAAGCTAAATTAGAAAATTATCATTCAATCGTAAAGAATGTTGAAAAATAATTTGTGTTAATTCTGTTGACATAGGTTTACGGCCGGATGACGATAAATTGATTGATGAATAAAGAAATTGAAATACAGCAGCACAACTAAAACATTACTGAAACAGCTATTTGGCGATGATGCCGATAAAAAATCTTGATATTTAAGAAGAAAAGAAATTTAATAACTGTAGTTAAAATTAGCATTGAAAAATTATTAAATGCTTGTTAGCAATGTCTTAGTCAAGTCACAACGATCGGTCAGTTCATTTTATTCATGCGAAGCATACCATATTGACGATTTTCCGTTCAAGCGAAGCCGGAGGCGGAGCGCGTTAAAATCGTTAAGCCGTTTTTGATTACTTTTTGCGGCGTCAAAAAGTAATGAAGATAAATTAAAGTGATTTAACAACGTTATTATAAACTTGGCCAATTTGATATGTAATTATTTGATTTTTAGGCAAAATATTTTTTTCTGTAAATAAAATTAATTTTATTAAAAAATAAACCTTTACTTTGCATTTAAAAGTACTTTTAATTACAATAATTTATTAATGTGAATACACATGAAAGAAATAATTAATGACAAGCCTTATCTGGTTGGACTGGGCTTTATTTTTGTTAGTTTTCTTGTTTATTTAGCCGGAATGAATGTAGAGGGGGATGCTACGCTGGGGCTTTTTTTTGTGAATTATATTTTTACAGCCATTGCATGGGTGTATTTGGCCATTTCAGTTATATTTTTCCGCAAGACATTCCGTTTCTTCCGCATCTTTCCTGTTCTGGTGTTATCGCTGATCAGTGCTTATTCTTTGAACAGGTTTATGAATCTGTTCGATACCTCTCCGCTATGGTTTTTCCTTGTGCTTGTGTTGGTCTCGTTGGCCTGTTTATCATTGGCGGGATTCAGGGGGATGAACCGTTATTTTCAATGGCTGGTATTGACATTGGTCGGGGTGGGAATAGTTGTGTTTTTCTATCTGGGTATTTACCTGATTCCCGCATATCCGGTCAGTGCGTTTCTTTTCTGGGTGTTGGGAATTTCTTTGCATAGTTTTGTTCCATTACTTTTTTTGATATTTATTTTTATATGGATATTCCGTTATACCCGGAAAGGCGAAATGGCAGTAAAGGGTTTGTATGCCGGGAGCGGATTGGTACTTATCCTGGCAATCATATTTACCTTCCGGTGGGCTTCGGTGGTCAATGGCATTAATGATACTTATCAGGAGTCATTTGCTGAAGATGATGTAACATTGCCGGCCTGGGTCAGGGTATCCCAGCGTATCCCCAGGAATAACATTACCAATAAAGCATTGAAGGTAGGACTTACTTACGTTTTACCCGATTTTAACACACTAAACCTTTCCAACTTCCGTTTTTCTACGGGATTTACAGAGCAGCAGCTGCATGATCCGTTCATTGTTGTGGCGGCACTCGTCGCCGGACAACCCCGTCTTAATGACGAAGAAAAAATAAAAATACTGGAAAGTATCTACGATTCGCGTCATCAGGCAACCGAACGATTATGGAGCGATGAGGGGATCAAAACCACTTATGTGAACTCTTCCATACAGATATGGCCTCAATTTCGTATGGCGTATACAGAGCAAATCATCATGCTCAGGAATACCCGGATCGGATGGCGGGATACCGGTGAAGCCGTATATACTTTTCATTTGCCCGAAGGTTCGGTAGTGACTTCACTTTCTTTATGGATCAACGGTGAAGAGGAAAAAGGGATACTGACCACTAAGGGTAAAGCCGATTCGGCATACCGGACAATCGTAGGTGTGGAGGCCCGGGACCCGTCATTGGTGCATTGGCAGGAGGGGTCAACTGTAAGCGTGCGTGTTTTTCCGGTCACATCAAAAGAAGAACGGGTATTTAAAATAGGTATTACGTCCCCTTTAAGGAAAAAAGAAACAAAGCTCGTGTATGAACCCGTTTATTTTGAAGGTACCGACTGCAGTAAAGCAAGAGAAACCATCCATGTCCGATTTATGGATGAACCTCTACAGTTGAAATATCCGCCGTTTATGGGAAAAAACCACACAGGTCTGGAAAGTAAACGGAAAAGCAGGTACAAGAGCAACTGGACAATTTCTATGGATGATCCTGGTTTATCCGTCGAGCCCTTCTGTTTTGATGCACATTGCTATCATATACAGGAACTTCAGTCAAAGGAAGTGCAGGTTGATATAAAAGAAGTGTATCTGGATGTAAACCGCTCATGGAGCAAAAAAGAATTCGATGCTGTGTGGAATGCTTCGGATGGCAGAAAAGTAAAGGTATTCAACGGTCAGGAAATGGTTACGGTAAATTCAGGAAATAAAGACGAGGTATATCGTGATTTGAGTAAGCTTCAGTTTTCTCTTTTCCCGGTTCACCTGATTAATAAAACGGACCAAAGCCTGCTGATAAGCAAGAGTACTTCCGCTTCTCCCAATTTATCCGATTTAAAGGATAGTCGCTTTTTCAGAAAAATGAAATCTGCATTACATCCGGAACAATCTGTATATTTTCTGGACATAGGAGAAACATTGTCTCCATACCTGAAAACTCTCCGGGAATACCGGTTATTGAATTATCGGAAAGGAAATATTGAGGATGTATATAAAACAATGAAACAATCTGTTTTTTTGCAGGCTTCGCTTGAAAATGATCATCAGGTGGCGGTACACGATGCGGGAATTAATATCATCAAACAATCCGGGTCTTTAACAGGAAATGCTCCCGACCACCTGATGCGTTTGTTTGCTTACAACCATATCATGTTCCGTTATGCCGGCAGTTGGAACTCGGTTTCAACACTTACCGAAGAAATGGTGGAAGAAGCCCGGCAAGCCTATGTCGTTTCGCCGGTCTCGAGTCTTGTTGTGCTGGAATCCCAGAAGGATTACGAACGTTTTGGCATTACAGATGCAGACAATAGCCTGAAGAACGCATCGAAAAAATCGAAGGGTGCCATACCTGAGCCTCACGAATGGGCATTATTACTCATTGTAATAGCCGTGACGTGTTATCTGTATATCCGTAAAAAGAATCCTGACTTTTTGATCAGAAAAATATAATTGCGGTATTGATGGTCGCATTGTTGAAACAATTTAATCTATGGAGCGCTGGTAAGATCATCTTTGTCTTATCTGTTTTTTCCTGTATATTGCTTGTCATCTTGTTCTTTCGTGAATATCTGTCTGCCCAGTTATTCAATCTGGCTTTGGGTGTAATCGTGATCCCTTTTGCCATAAAGATAAATTCCCGGAAAAAAGGATCTTTCCGTTTTGCGATAGTGGCCGTATCGTTTATGCTTCTCTCATTTTATGTTCCGGTGCATACATTTATTTACTTCGCCCTGATCTCTGTTTTGCTTTTTCTGGTAGAATCACGTTTTGGGCGGATCAATTTTCTGACTGTTGTCGTAGCGGTTTTGGTCATGCCTATTACCAGCTATTTATTGAATACTTTTAGTTTTCCTGTTCGGATATGGCTGACTTCTGTTTGTGGATATTTATTCGGCCTGGCAGGGGTTCCGGTCGTAATAGCCGGCAATACGATTGTTTTTGATGGAGTCGATTTTACAGTAGATCCGGCTTGTATGGGGCTCAGTATGTTGACCACTTCTTTTCTTGTCGGGGTACTCCTGCTTGGTTTTTATCAGAAACAGTGCAAAAAAGAACTTCCGGTATGGGGTGTCTGCTTGTATTTATTGATCATTCTCCTCTTGAATGTATTTTCTAATCTTATCAGAATGATGGTATTGGTGTTGTTTCAGGTGATGCCTGAAACAATCATGCACGATATCGTCGGGATCATTTGTTTTTCGGTACAGGTGATCTTGCCTGCTTGGATCATCAGCCGGTTAATGATGATGAAACTCGGAAAGCAAAGTAAAGAGGACAATCGTATTTTCCGGAAAAATACCGGAAAACTTTTCTACATACCTGTTCAGATTGCTTGTTGCCTGTTGTTATGGATGGCAACATTACATGTTTCGGACAAAAAAATATCTGGTGAACTGCAAACAATGCATGTACCCGGTTATGAAACTACCCGGCACTCACAGGGTATTTTTAAACTGGAGAACAATAATTCACTGGTATATGTGAAACGTATCCGGTGGTTTTGCGATACCGAACATAATCCGATGATATGCTGGAAAGGTAGCGGCTATACTATCACCCAGGTTCAGGAAACTGTTCGGGGTGACTTTTCCATATATACAGGAATACTTTATAACGGGCAGGATGTCCTGTATACGGCATGGTGGTATACGAACGGGTATTCGATGACCAACAGCCAGCTGCATTGGCGCTGGGATATGCTCAAAGGCGCTCATCCTTACTCTTTGGTAAACGTAACAGTAGCCAGCAAAGAAGAACTGGAGTCCGGAATATCAGAAATGATCGGCCTTGCCCATGAAGTTGTAGCATTTCGTTTTTAGCTGTTTGTTCTTTAAAAAATAGGTCTTGGATTTTTCCTCTAAAATCATTATATTTGTTTAATGGACTACGGTAGTTTTCCATAACAGATATTTAAGAAGGATAAAAGAATAATGCTATGGAGTTTTTCCTGTTTTTTGCTACAGCAGCAATAGCACAGGAATTTACCGTGAACGGAATTAAGTATGAAACAACCGGAATCAATCAGGTGAAAGTCATCACAAATAATTATACCAGAAAGATCATTATTCCAAAATCAGTAGTCCGTTCAGGAAAAACATATTCCGTAACAGCTATCGGGAACGAGTTGCAGGCTTTAAAGAATAATGCATGGAAATATTTTTGTTGGTGAAAGGAAACAATCAATGATGAATGAAATAATCAACCGTTTATCGGCAGATCAACTGGCTGCTATGATCGATCATACTTTTTTGAAAGCTTACGGGACAGCCGGGGATATTGAACAGTTGTGTTCAGAGGCGATTGAATATCAATTTTCTACAGTGATGGTACACCCGTCTGAAATCGATACCTGTAAGCAGCTATTGTCCGGATCAAGTATACGCATCGGTACTGTGATCGGTTTTCCATTAGGACAAAACAGTACGGAAAGTAAAGTGTTTGAGACCAGGGATGCCGTTGACAGGGGAGCCGTTGACATAGATATGGTGATCAATAACCGGGCATTACAAAAAGGACAATTCAATACCGTTATACAGGAAATCGAAAGTGTCGTATTAGTCTGTAAGGAACATCAAGCCATTTGTAAGGTAATATTGGAAACCTGTTATCTGACGGATGAAGAAAAAGAAAAGGTTTGCCGGATAGCGGTCGATGCAGGCGCAGATTATGTGAAAACATCCACCGGGTTCGGAACGGGCGGAGCTACGATTGAAGATATCAAACTGATGCGCCGTGTGGTAGGGGAGCAGGTTGGTATAAAAGCTTCCGGCGGGATCCGGGATCTTACAACTGCGCTGGCCATGATCAAAGCAGGAGCCAGTCGCCTCGGAACTTCAGGAAGTGTATCTATTGTAGAAGCCTACCGGAAGTTAAAGACAGAAATATCTTAAAAAATAACCCAACAATAAGAATGTTTTTTTGATATTCCTGAATTCAGGATTATTATTTATACCTTTGGAGAACCAATCACCTGATTTATGCTCGCTAAGGATCTCATATCAGAAGTAATACCTTCGTTAAGTCCATCTGATACTGGAATGAAAGCACTCCACTGGATGGATATTTTTCGTATTTCACATTTGCCTGTCGTCTCTAACGGTGACTTTTTGGGTTTGTTGTCCGATGTGGACATTTATGATCAGGACATGGTCGACGATCCTATTGAAAAACATCAGATTCCCCCTTTTTCTCCTTTTGTATATGAGCACCAGCACCTGTATGAAGTGATAGAACTCGTTTCGCGTCTTGACCTTACTGCTGTGCCTGTACTTACAGAGAAAAATAAATATTTGGGGATCATCAGCCAGCGTCAGCTGATCCAGTCATTCGGGGACCTGGCGGCTGTAAAAAATCCGGGAGGGATCCTGGTGCTGGAAGTAAATACCAAAGATTACCTGTTATCACAGATGGCAACTATTATTGAAGAGAATGATGCAAAAATACTTAGCTGTTATGTAACCACACCGTCTGATTCTGTCAAAATGGAGGTAATACTTAAGGTCGACCGCACGGATCTGACATCCATTATCCAGACTTTTTTGCGTTATGACTATACCATTAAAGCCTCATTCCAGAGCAGGAACGATAATGAGGATATATTACGCAACAACTATGATCAGTTCATGATGTATATGAACGTTTGATTATCTGGGAACTTCTATCTTCTGGATGATCTGTCTGACCATATCGTCCGGGCTGGAGCCTTCCATTTCTTTTTCGGGAGAAAGCATGATCCTGTGCCGGAGAACAGGATAAGCCAGTTCCTGGATATCTTCAGGGGTAATGAAGTCACGTCCCTGCATGGCAGCCCAGGCTTTTGTCCCATTCAATAAAGCTATAGAGGCACGTGGGGAAGCACCCAGGTACAAAGCTGGGTTTCCTCTGGTTGCAGCAACTATCTGGGCAATATATTCCAATAAATCCGGTTTTACATATACCGATTGAATCGAGGAACGCAGATTCCGGATAATATCGGCATTCAGTACTTTGGGAAGATCGGTGGTTTGTGCAAATAACCCGTTATTGTGGCGTTGCATGATTTCAACTTCCTGAACTGTATCAGGATAACTCACCAGGATTTTAAACATGAAACGATCCAGTTGCGCTTCCGGAAGCCGGTAAGTACCTTCCTGGTCAATAGGATTTTGTGTGGCAACTACCATGAACGGATACGACATCGGATAGGTGACGCCATCATAAGTTACCTGACGTTCTTCCATTACCTCAAATAATGCGGCCTGGGTTTTGGCCGGGGCACGGTTGATCTCGTCGGTAAGGATGATATTGGCGAATACCGGTCCGTTCCTGAATTCAAAAATGCCTTTGGCAGGAAGATATACAGACGATCCTGTTACATCCGAAGGCATTAAATCCGGTGTAAATTGTATCCGGCTGAATCCGGCATCAACGATCTCAGCAAGGAGTTTCGCCGAAAGGGTTTTAGCCACACCGGGAACTCCTTCAATCAGTACATGGCCTTCTGATAAAATAGCGACCAGCAATAAGTCTATCATCTGTTGCTGACCCACAATCAGTTTGCCAATGGATTCCCTGGCCGATTGTATCCGTTCGTTCAATTGTGAAAAATCAATGCGTGCTTCAAACATATCTGTTTTATTTGAGATTAATATCAGTGATGTAAGGTACTTTCATGAAAATCTTCTAGGGTTTTGTTCAGTTTTTCCAATTCATCGGCAGTCAGGCTGTTTTGTTTTCCGACCTGTTCGATTTTCCATACCAGATATTGCGTCTTGTCTTGAGGATAGCCCGATTTCAGGGAAAGCATATGTGTAAATTCTTCATCCAGGGTATGGGTTGGTAAGTGGTACAGGTTGCGTACCTGTTCCAGGAAAAAAGTGATCTTTTTTCTGGCAATGCTTTGATGATCCTGTTTTTGATAATACAGCCGGCTGACAACATTCAAAAAGTCGAGGGTGGTATTCCTGAGCGGACGTACTACCGGAATGATCCGTTGACGACGTTTCCCTTCGATCAGGATAAAGAACAATATGCCGAATATGCTTGTGTAATACGCCCAACGCATTTGAGGTCGCTGCATGACTACATGCAATAGGCTTGTTGCGCCGGCTCTTCCCTGTTTCAGATATTCATCCCAGATAACCGTTTTTCCGGGAGGTAAATATGATAATGCTTTAAAGGCATAATCGGAAGTGGTATCGTTCAGGACATAGTAATTGGAAAAAGCCAAAGGTAAAAGATGCAGGTAAATGTTTCCTTTTCCATGATCGATCCTGATAAAATTAGGTTTAGCTATTGTGTTTTTTCCAAGTATGGTATATTTTGACAAGGAGTCCGGTTCAAAAAAGAGGATGTTCGAGGTTTTCTGAAAACTATATGGCCGGGTATTCAGTTCCGGATGGGTGAAGGTGACGGATGTGTCACGCAATGCCTGTGCCAGTGTGTCATTGATCAGGAAATGGAGACTATCGGAAAGCATGCTTCCCGAATGCATGTACTGGGTGGCAATGAATACAGAATTTCCTTTTGATATAAAATTCAACAGGCTTTTTGTATCGAGTTCGTCCAGGGATAGATTATTGCAGATAAAAATATAATGGGCTTCCAAAGTGCTGTCCTTTTCCAGGAAATTGTATGCCGGAACCCGTGCTTCTATGATTTCCTGCCCGGGGAATACCTCACCCATCAGATTGTACAGGACGTGGGTGCCGAATGGAATTTTATCATTATTGGATAATGTTCTCGACCAGTTAATGGGTTTGGGCCGGTATACCTCAAAAAGGACTGCAGCCGCAAATATCAGGACCAGGATTACGACATATTTGATCTCGTTTTTTGTCATGACAGTAATCCTTTCAATTGATGATAATTGTCTGCTACATCAGCATAATGTTTCTCGGTAATATCAAAATCTCCATACCAGACATATTCATATTGCCGGGTAAGTTCTGCAAACGGATTACGAAGTTTTTCACGGTTGATCTCACCCAGGTAAGAACGATTGGTTTTGTCCGGCTGCCAGTGTATTTGTCCGGCATCAGACAATAGTTTTAACATGATCAGATAGGTGAGGCGTACGGCCAGCCGGTATTGTTGCTGGTCCAGTGCTTTTTCAAGCATCTTGTCCAGTTGGGCGGTACGGATATCCTGATCGATCGTCTTATCCGAAAGGTCGATTGTTTCCGGGGAACTGAAGAAGATTCCGGATGTGTCTATTTTCAGCATTTTAAGCAGGACAAAAACAGCTGCAACAACCAACAGGATGATCAAAATCCGTTTGGTCCATTTTCCGGATACATCCGAGTCAAATACGCTCCGGAGCCATTTTTGCAGATAATATTTAACATGTTCCCAGAAAGTGGTAGGATATTGGACATCCCTGGTATACCTGAATTCGGGATTTCGCCGGAAACGATCCAGGGATGCTTCATCCGGTAGCCGGACAGTAACCGGGGAATGGTCTGTCGAAACGATTGGGGCGGAAATATCATTTGGATCCTGTATTTCCATAGATACAGCTGCATCCGGCAGCAGGAATAAAGCAACCAGAACCAGGAATACAGTATATTTACACAAATCAGACAATGTGGCAATTGACTTGAAACGATTTAAAACCCGCCTTCGTTTTCAGAAGTTTCTTCTTTTCCAAGCTGTTCTATTTTTTCCAGAAGACCAGTTCCTTCTTTCTTTTCGACCAGGTTAAAGTATTGGAATCCGAGAGCGAGTGTGGGCAATACCGACATCAGGTATGATCCCAGGAACAGGATCAGGGAACAGATAATGATCAGGAGATTTCCTGTTTCACCTATCTGCATGATCGCGGCTACACCCATTGAAACATAGAAGGGGATGGCAAAAACAACGGAAGCAATACCTACCACCAATCCCATAACCAATAGGAGCCAAAAGGTAGCCCACCAGTTACTTCTGATCAGGAAAAAACTCCGGTTGATACTTTCGATCAATGGTTTTTTTTCGATGATCATGATGGGAAAAGTCAGGGAAACGGCTATGAAGATATAGAATAATAAGATAGAAGCCAGCAGGACTTTAAAAAACATCATGTTTTGAGGAATGGGTATGGCCACGATGATCACCATAGCAAGGATCAATACGATAAAAAATACGATACCAAAGCCTATGATCGGTAAAATATATGTTTTGCCCCGGTTCCATATGGTTTCTATACTGATATTTCTGTTCCCTCCGGCATATTCGGCCATATATGCATATATGGCGATCATCATCCATAAGGAGGCCAGGCCCAGAAGTAAATTGGCGAAGATTCCTTCAAAAGCCGAATTCAGGGTAGTGAGCCCCTCATCTAAATCAAGTGACATTACATCTATAGCATTGGAATAAAGCATGCCGAACATAATACTGCCCAACAAAATCAAAGGACCTACAGTAAATAAGATGATTTTGAAAAGTGATTTGAAATTGAGTTGCACAAAGGAAAAAACCGCATTGAATTTTTCACCGAAATCGCGTATTTCGCGAAGATTAATTTCTTTATAGTTCATGGGTATTGGTTTGGTTAAGACGAATAGGATAAATAATGAAATAAAAAATGATAAAAGCCAGGGAGCTGCCAATAATGGTCAGGCTCATCCATACCGGCATTTCGGTATGCCTGGTGACGTATGATTCGAAAAAGGCGGCAATGATAAAGACAGGTACAAGTCCGGCAACGATTTTCATGCCTCTCCGGACACCCCTGCTGAATGATTCGCTCCGGGAATAAGTGCCTGGGAATAAGATGCTGTTACCCATGACGAGTCCGGCACAACCGGCAATCACGATGGCCGAAATTTCCAGTGTACCATGTATCCAGATCGTCAGGAGGGATTCGGTAAGTACCCCGTATTGAAAAAAGAAATACTGGAATGCCCCCAGCATTACACCATTTTGAAACAATACCATGACTGTTCCCATGGAAAAGAAGATGCCGAATACAAAGGCTAAAAAAGAAACCCGGATATTGTTGTACATAATGTAAACGAACATGGAACTTTCGTTTACACCTTTATATACGGCCATCGGGTCGCCTTTCCTGATATTTTCAATAGTCATGTTTACATAAGAATCCCCTAAAATGAGCCGGACAAAATTTTCATCTTTGGATGCGGAAAATGCTCCGATCAAGGCAGAGATCATAAAAATGACAAAGGCGGTCAATAATTGCCTGTGGGCTCCATAAAAGAGTTGGGGTAACTCCTTTTTCCAAAATGTAATAAACCGGCTGGCCGGTTGTTTTTTGTTTTTATAGAGATAGAGGTAATATTTTCCTGCCAGTTGATTCAGGTATCGCTCTGTGTTTGATTCCGGATAAAATGTACGGGCATAGGATAAGTCATCTGTTAATTCAATAAAAGCATCGGCCAACTCATCAGCATTGTCGGATACATTTTTTTCAAACCTCGTCCATTTATCCTGGTTTTTCTGAACAAAAGTGATTTCGCGCATTACCTCATTTTTGAGAAAACAAAGATAAGCATCTTTTAATTACTTTGAAGAGGATTACAGAATCCGCCTGGTACCAGATTGATGAAAACCCTTTGTTATTACCGTCAATAACTGTATATTTGCCCCTCAAAATGGACAGGGACCACACGATAGATCAAACCGGGAATTTGCTGGAGCGGATTCACCTGCCTTCTGACTTGAAAAAGCTGACGACAGAAGAGATGCTCGTATTGTCTTCACAGCTTCGCCAGTTCATTATTGATGCAACCAGTCATAATCCGGGTCATTTAGGGGCTAACCTGGGGGTAGTGGAACTGGCTGTTGCCCTTCATTATGTTTTTGATACACCCAACGATAAGATCATCTGGGATGTGGGCCATCAGGCATACGCACATAAAATACTTACCGGCAGGAAGGATAACTTCCATACGAACCGGAAATACGGAGGATTAAGTGGTTTCCCAAATCCGGCGGAAAGCGAATATGATGCGTTTGGAGTCGGCCACTCATCGACTTCTATATCGGCCGCTTTAGGTATAGCTGTTGCTTCAAAGCTGGAAAATGAAAAAAGGCAGGTCGTAGCGGTAATCGGTGATGGATCCCTTACCGGTGGAATGGCTTTTGAAGCTTTGAACCATGCCGGCGCTGAACGTGCGAACATGTTGGTTATCCTGAATGATAATAATATGTCCATTGATCCGAATGTCGGAGCCCTGAAAGAATACCTGATCGATATTACCACTTCATATACCTATAACAAGCTAAAGAAGGAAGTCTGGGATATCATGCACAAACATTCCCGTTCGCGCCGGATGATACAACAGATCGAACGTGGGATCAAAGCAGTACTGATGAAACAAGGTAACCTTTTTGAAGCGCTTGGCTTTCGTTATTTTGGTCCGGTCGATGGGCACGATATCACTTACCTGACGCGGATATTGCAGGACATGAAGCGTATTGAAGGGCCAAAATTGTTGCATGTGCTGACCACCAAAGGGAAAGGATATGAGTTTGCCGAAAAGGACCAGACCCGCTGGCATGCACCGGGATTATTCAACAAGGAAACCGGAGAGTTGATCCGTGTATCAACTGATCAGCCGCAACCACCCTTGTACCAGGAGGTTTTCGGACAAACCCTGACCCAGCTGGCAGAAAAAAACGATAGAATCGTTGGCGTTACCCCGGCCATGTCCAGCGGGTGTTCCATGAGTCATTTGATGAAGCGTTTTCCGGATCGCTTTTTTGATGTCGGCATTGCTGAACAACATGCGGTTACCTTTTCCGCTGGTCTGGCGATGCAGGGATTGATCCCTTTTTGTAATATTTATTCATCTTTCCTGCAGCGGGCATATGATCAGGTGATCCATGATGTCGCCCTGCAGAAACTTCCTGTAGTTTTATGTATTGACCGGGCGGGCCTGGTGGGGGAAGATGGTGCTACACACCATGGCGCCTATGATCTGGCTTATCTCCGGAGTATTCCTAATATGGTTATCTCGGCGCCCATGAATGAGATACAGTTACGTCATTTGATGTATACGGCACAAAACGGGAAATATGGCCCCTTTGCCATACGTTATCCCAGGGGACATGGTGTAACCACGAAGTGGGAAGAACCGTTCCGGGAACTTCCTGTCGGAAAGGGAAAAGTTGTCCGTGAAGGGGATGATATCGCCATTGTCAGTATCGGAACAGTAGGGAACTCGGTGATTGAAGCCTGTCGTAAGCTTGAAGATGAGGGGGTTCATGCCGCACACTATGATATGATTTTCTTAAAACCGCTTGATGAAGAGCTTTTGCATAGTATATGCAGGAAGCATAGGCTTTTGGTGACCATAGAAGATGGAACCGTTCTCGGAGGTCTGGGGAGCGCCGTATTGGAATTTGCCAACGATCATAACTATGAGGTACAGGTAAAGCGATTGGGTATTCCGGATCGTTTTGTGACGCACGGAACGATACAGGAACTGCAGCATGAGTGCGGGTATGATGTAGAAGGTATTGTAAATACGGTAAAAAGCATATTACAGCGGGTGGTTCTTTCACATGTCGGTTAATTCACTATAAAATAAGGCTTGTATGGATCGTTTACGGTTTGGTGTGATCGGAACTAATTTTATATCCGATTGGGTCATTGCAGGAGGAAAACAGGATGAACGTTTTGAGTTATCTGCTGTATATTCGCGTACTCAGGAAACAGCAGATGCTTTTGCTTCCAGGCACCGGATCCCCTATACTTTTACTTCACTGGAGGCCATGTTGGAAAGTCCGCT
Source organism: Bacteroidales bacterium (assembly GCA_031275285.1). Lineage (NCBI taxonomy): Bacteria > Pseudomonadati > Bacteroidota > Bacteroidia > Bacteroidales > Bacteroidales bacterium. Next base: position 61,567 of record JAISOY010000211.1, read on the forward strand.
GATAGATGCGGTATATATAGCCTCTCCCAATGCCCTTCATGCACAGCAAAGTATCCTTTGCATGGAACATGGAAAACATGTGTTGTGCGAAAAGGCTTTTGCTTCGAATGCACAGGAAGCCCGGGAAATGATGGCTGCATCCGGGCGTAACCATGTGGTACTGATGGAAGCCATGAAACCCACGCTTACACCGAATTTTCTAAAGGTGAAGGATTCCCTTTCCAGGATCGGGACCATTCGTCGTTATTTCTCCTGTTATTGCCAGTATTCTTCACGGTATGACAAATTCCGGGAAGGAACCGTATTGAACGCCTTCCGGCCGGATCTGTCCAACGGAGCTTTGCCGGATATCGGCGTGTATACTATTTACCCGATGGTGGTCTTATTCGGGCGTCCGGACAGCATTAAAGCACAGGGATTATTGTTGTCATCCGGAGTGGACGGGGAAGGCAGTGTGGTTTTCGGTTATCCGGGGATGGATGCGGCTGTGTTGTATTCAAAAATTGCCAACTCTTCCTTACCTACGGAAATACAGGGAGAGGAAGGTAATATCATCCTTGACAGGATCAATATAATCGGAGATGTCCGAATTCAATACCGTAACGGTGAAGTTGAAGACCTGACCGCTTTTACTGAAAAAGAAGAATATTACTATGAGATAAAGGAATTTATTGATGTAGTGCAGTCAGGAAGAAAGGAATCAACAATCAATAGTCTGGAAAACTCGCTGATCACTGTGGAAATTATGGATGAGATACGTAGGCAGATAGGGGTTGTGTATCCTGCTGATAAAAATATCTAAGAATTACACGCAGCAATTGAAAGATACAACGTCATAATATTAAAGGGATGAAATTTACTTGTGACTGATTTTACTGTTATAAATTTACATTTGTTATGAAAAACGTATGGATTTTTGTATTTCTTGGTTTTTTGATATCTTGTTCCGATGACGATTCCTTGCCATATTCCTATTCAAGCGAACATACCATCTATTCAAAATCCGAACAAACGACATTGCGGGAACTTGTATTTATGGTAAAACCATATATGATAGACCAGGGTATTAAAAAATATATTGTGTCCCCATCAATTATTAACGTGAAAATTATGATCAATGGAGAGGAATGGGGTGTTTTTGAGTCTGTTAAAGTAGATACGTCTCATATCAATAAGGAAATTTCCGGAGATTTTTATACTTGGCTGACACCTGTTAAATATGTTGTTAGAGCTCCCTACCTGATTTCTGGAGACATATTGACCACTGCAGGAGCATATTCTGATTTGTTAAATCGGTATATTTCATTAAAGCCAGGGACTTATATATGCCAGATCGAATATTTTGAAATAATGAATAATAACCATGAAACACGACGGATATATCCTTTGATTGCAGTACCTTTCGACGTTAAAGAAAATACAGCTAGTGCATTTATTGATGAATTTGAAATATCTATAGATTAAATTATGAGAAAGTTTATATTTTTATTGATATTGATCCCATTCTTCTATTCCTGTAAAGATAAAGCTTATATCAAGATTCAGAATAAAGTCCGTAATGCGACCCTGAACAATGTGAGTTGGGACAATAACTCTATTGCTTATTCTTTACTTCCGGGCGAAGTCAGTGAGGAATTGAAGATAGTTGATGATAAAGACGATTTTCCAAAACGGGCAGTCGTTAAGTTTTATATGCAAGGAGCCGAAAATCAGGTATACCTTCAAACAAAATATTCGTTTTCTTTAGATGCCGGTCAAACCCTGTTGATTGTGATATCCGATACAACTTCGGTGATCAATCCGATAACAGAATGAGCTGAATCCTACCTACTTTTATCCATGTCGTATTTGTCTATATTTATTTAAGGGAGATACTATTAATACCATTATATCCAAAAAATTTGATTATTTCAAAATGTAAAGTATATTTGTCAAAAATATATGTTTATTTTACTTTTTGTCTAATCTGTTTTATACCATGAAAAGGAAAAATGATGTAATTATTCTATTCCCTGCTTATTTTAAGAAAATAGGGATCGCAATTATCGCCTTTGTATTCATTATGATTGGCGCTTTAAAGATATCAGGAATTGTTTCTGCATTGGATTTATCTAAAGAACTTATCCGGACTGTTATTTATGCGATGTTGATCATAGGTTTGTTTTTTATGGCATGGAGCAGGGAAAAAAAAGAAGATGAGATGAGTTTATTTATACGTTTTCAGGCTATTACAGTCTCATTTGTCTTTGTGATTGCGTATGTACTGATAGAGCCTGTAGGGAATTATATATTCTCCATGGAAAGAGTTAGTTACGGGCATAATGTCATTTTATTGATGTTGATATTCTATTTATTGATGTATTATTTGATAAAAAAAAGATATCAATGAGAAATACGATAAAAGTCGAGAGGGCAAAACTGAATATCACCCAGCAGGAGTTGGCTGATAAGATCGGTGTTTCACGGCAAACGATCAATTCCATCGAGACACAAAGATTCATACCATCTACCGTGTTAGCGCTTAAAATTTCCGGTTTTTTTAAGGTAACTGTGAATGAGATCTTTATGCTTGAAGACGATGATTTTATTTGAATGAGTAGGGAAGTAGGAATGTTTATAAAGTCTGAAAGTCATAAAGTTTATAAAGTTTGAAAGTCTGAATGTTCATAAAGTAGAGTTTCGGGTGTCTTTTCGGAATAATTTTCATTTCTTCTTGTTCTACCTTTTTCCAATTTCATTTAGAAGCTATTTAAAAATTATTATTGAATAAAATTTGAACATCATCTCAAATTAAAATCATTTATTATCAATCAATTCTACGAAATCCAATAGGGTCAGGTTCTATTACTTTTTCAGCTTTTCTAACCATATTTCATTCTTCGTTACAAAAACTTGCCTGTATCGGCAAAAATGAGTATTTTTAAAGTTGATTTTAAATAAAACCTGCCGATAAGAGCAATTTATATACTTTATGCAATATCTATCAGTCAGTCAGTTCGCAGAGAAATGGGGTGTGCCGGAAAGAACCATCCGTAATTATTGTGCGACAGGAAAAATAAAAGGAGTTTTCTTAACAGGTAAAACGTGGAATATACCCGAAGATGCTCTTTTACCTAAAAAGAGTAGTAGCCGGTTTAGTGATAATCTTTTGCTCAATATTCTTAAAGAGCAAAAAGATATGAAGCTGAAAGGGGGTATCTATCATCGTACACAAATCGACTTAACCTACAATTCCAATCGTATTGAAGGAAGTAAACTAACAGAGGAGCAGACCCGCTATATCTTTGAAACAAATACAATAGGAGTAACTAATGAAACTATTAACGTGGATGATATAATCGAAACATCCAATCACTTCCGTTGTATCGACCTGATTATTGAAAAGGCAAAATCAAAACTTACAGAAGCGTTAATAAAAGAATTGCACTATATACTTAAGTCCAGTACCTCAGATAGTCGTAAAGATTGGTTTGGGATGGGCGATTATAAGAAACTACCTAACGAAGTAGGGGGAATGAAAACATGCTCTCCCGAAGAAGTTCAGAATACGATGAAAGAACTACTCAATTGTTATCATTCCCAAAAAGATAAAACGATTGAGGATATAATTGAGTTTCATTATAAATTTGAATCTATACACCCGTTTCAGGACGGTAATGGGCGTGTAGGCCGCCTCATTATGTTTAAAGAATGTTTGGCTAATAATGTGGTGCCATTTATTATTGATGAAGATTTGAAATGGTTTTATTATCGCGGGTTGCAGGAATGGGAAAAAGCACATGGTTATTTAATTGATACATGTCTGACAGCTCAGGATAAATACAAAGAAATACTTAACTATTTCAAGATTAATTATTAATGTGAATCAGGGGTTGAAATGAATGCTACGATTTTATCGGATATCCCGAAGGGATTGAATGATATTCGCCCCATTACCTTCGATGAACTCTCATCATTCAAAGTTCATTGTTAAATAGTATAAGTCTGAAAGTAGGAATGTTTATAAAGTCATAAAGTAGGAAAGAGGAAAGTTTATAAAGTAGGAAAGTACAAAAGTTTGAACGTTCATAAAGTCATAAAGTAAGGTTCGGGAATTTTTTTTCCGGCATTTTTTCATCTCTTTTTCATTCATCATTCATTTTTCATTGTTATTTCATATTTTTACCTACTTAAAATGGAAAAATCAGAATCTTATTCATTATCGGAGTTCAACCGGATGGTCGGGTTGAAATTGAAGGCGACTATGCCCGGTTCATATTGGGTATCAGGAGAAATCAATGAGATCCATGTAAACAATAGCGGGCACTGTTTTTTAGAATTGATTGAGAAGGAAGGCCAGGGAGAAAAGATTGTTGCCAGGAGCCGGGCCAATATATGGGCTTATCATTTCCGGATGCTACATCCTTATTTCAAAACCATGACCGGGCAGAACCTTTCGGCAGGACTGAAAGTAATGCTCCAGGTCAATATCGAGTTTCATGAACTTTATGGAATCAGCCTGCAGGTAACGGATATCAATCCGGCTTTTACGGTAGGCGAGTTGGCTGTACAGAAGCAACTGGTGATCCAGCGTCTGACAGATGAAGGCGTGATCGACATGAACAGGGAGCTGGATATACCTCTTGTCCCACAAAGAATTGCTGTTATCTCTTCCGGAACAGCTGCCGGGTATGGGGATTTCTCCGATCAGCTACACAGCAATACGTACGGATATGCTTTTCATCATACCCTTTTTCCTGCCGTTATGCAGGGGAATGAAGCGGAGCAGTCGATTATTCGTGCTTTGGAAGAGATCTTCGATCGTGAAGTTGAGTTTGACGTGGTGGTGATCATCAGGGGCGGAGGCTCACAAACCGATCTGAACTGTTTCAATAGTTACCGGTTGGCTTATCATATGGCACAATTTCCTTTACCCATTATTACCGGGATCGGGCATGAACGTGACGAGACTATTGCAGATATGGTGGCCTGTATCCCATTGAAAACCCCGACGGCGGTTGCCGAGTTTCTGATAGATAGAGCTGCTTCCATCCATCATGAACTTGAGGAACTGACACAACGTTTATACGATTCCGTTACTTCTCAGGTTCGGTTTTCCGCACAGCAATTGCAGGAGCAAAGCTATCGCTTGCAGAACATACTTCATACACAGTTGCATGAGCAGGAAAAATTATTACAGGGCCTTCAGCTTACCTTGTCGCATGCAGTATCCATGTTTTTATCGGAGAAAAGAAACGGACAGGATCAGTTATTAGTAAAAGCCCGTTCGTTGGTATGTAATACGGTACAGGTGCAAATGACAAAGATTCCGGCATTGGAAAAGCAACTCAGTAAGGTCACCCGGGCTATGCTGGAAAAGAAACGGGAACGGGTTGTATGGCTCGGTAACAAGTTATCGTTGCTGGATCCTGTAAAATTGCTGGAACGGGGTTATTCCATCACCCTGGCAAATGGGAAGGTGATTCGTGGGATTGACGAACTCGGAGCAGGGCAACGTATAGAAACCTTATTCAAGGACGGAAAGGCAGAGAGTGTGGTAGAAAAAGCGGTAAGAGACTTGTAGTTCTGAAAATGATGAAGAAGGCGATTTTATTTTGCGTGCTGCTCCTGTTTTCTGTGGTTTCGTTTTCACAGGATGTATCCACTGTGGACTATGAGATTACGTATATATTTTCCTCATCGGGAAAGACAAATAAAATTAAATTTATTTGTTTGGTTCCAGCGGATATAAAAGGAAAACAAAAAGTACATACGCTTACTTATTCCAGACAACCCCAGCGGGTTTTTTCTGAAGACGGGGATCATTATGCCGAATTTATCATGGAACGCCCATCTAAAGAAGAAAAGATAAAAATATCCGTCACCATTGATATCTACAGGAACGATTTTCAAAACAGGAAAAAAGACATAGCACAGACAGGGACTGATATGGAAAAATATCTGAAGAATGAAAAATTTATTGAGAAAGATGACCCCCTTATTATTGAAAAAGCCGGAGAGCTGAAGAAAAAAACGAGGGAAGCCACCATCAGGAAAATTTATTCATTCGTCAGGAACCATATTCAATATGAAAGTCATGAAGATGAATTGGGATCCGTTGAAGCATTTAAAATAAAGAGGGGAGATTGTACGGAATTTGCCGATCTCTTTATCGCCCTGTGCCGGGCCTGTGACATCCCTGCCAGATTTGCCGAAGGCTTTGTCACCAATATAACCAGTAATCCGAAGCATGATTGGGCGGAAGTATATCTGGAAGGTTACGGATGGATACGTTTTGACCCGACTTCCGGCAATTTAAATGAATGGAATACACTTCAAAACAGATATATCCAGTTGACCAATACGCGGTTTAACCGGACGATTAATAATGGAGGACATTATTGGGCGTATAGGTATTGGGGTGATCCTATTAAAGTTTCCCAATCATTTGTTATCAATAAGTATACTGCTATTCAAAAATGAATAGAATTCATATTTTTATCTGTTCGCTGTTTCTCAGGAAGTTTTGAACTATAGTTGAAAAGAAAACATTGGATGAAAAAATGTACGATCAATGTTGTTTGAATTTTACCGTACAATTTTTAGGAAAATATTACATCATTATTTTTTGATACATTTGCAAAATACAAAATTGTGAGAAGTTTTTTATAATGGTTTATAGGTTTTAGGAACAAATTGAATGAACTTGATCAGATATGGCGCGAAATAAAGAGAGGAAATGAAAAAGCATTTTATATGCTTTATACCTTGTTATTTTCTAATCTTGTAAGATATATCCAGCAAATCGTAAAAGATATTTTTTTGGCTGAAGATATTGTTCAGGAAGTATTTATTAAACTATGGGACGAACGGAATAAGATCCATATTGTCGGCTCCCTGCAGTCATACCTGTACAAGATGTCCCATAATTTATCCATCAATAAGTTACAACATTTTGCAACCGCTAAAAATAAGGTAAACAGAACTATTAGTGAAGAAGAATGGCAATTCATTAAGGATACTTATCAGATTGACAGTTACGTAATTGAAAATATTGAAAAAGAAGATACCGATGTGATTATCCGGCAGGTGATAGCTTCTCTTCCTGAAAAATGCCGCGAAGTATTTATACTAAGCCGTTATGAAAATCTGGATAATAATGAAATAGCTCAAAGATTGAATATTTCAGTAAATACGGTAAGATCACATATATATCAGGCCCTTGAAATAATCCGGCAGAAAGTCATGAAATGATTTCATTCATTACGACTGATTTACAGCTAGCCTGTGTCAACCAATGAAATTTTTTTTAAAAATATTCGTTTTCACTAATCATTTAAAAAGAAAATCCTGTCATAATTAATAGAAAACAATATATGAAAGAGACCGTTGTCATTTCAGATCAAATCAAACAACTGATTTCCGGGTATTTATCTGATTCATTAACCCCGGAGGAATTATCCGTTTTGAAATCGTGGATCATGCAATCTCCGGAAAATAAAAAATATTTTAATGAGATCCGGCACACATGGGCATTATCCGGAACAACTATTCAAAATAAAGAGTTCTCCGTAAGAAAGCTGGCGGGTAAATTGTCCAAACGTCATAAAAAACAATCCCGGAGATTCTGGACATGGCAGAAAGTCGCTGCATCATGGGGAATTATTGTCATTTGTGCTACTTCTTTATGGTTTTTTTTGAATGGAGACGATATATCCGTACAACCTGATACTCCCGTTGTCGCCCAATCTACACATACAGTGATCCAGGCAGAACGTGGTTCCCAAAGTTTGATAAATTTACCTGACGGAACCAAAGTCTGGCTCAACGGTGGTAGTACCTTATCATACATTCATGACTACAATATCTCGGAAAGAATCGTAGAACTTTCAGGGGAAGCCTGTTTTGACGTAGTCACCAATCCGGATAAGCCATTTGTGGTAAAGGCCGGAAAATTATCTATTAAAGCGTTGGGAACGATGTTCAATGTGAAAGCATATCCCGAAGATAAAATAATTACTACCACCCTGGTAAAAGGAAATGTGGTCGTAGAGGGCAGGAATAAAAATGATGAGGAATTTTCGATTCCTATGAAGCCGAATGAAAATATTACTTACCTCATAGATGAGAATATGGTTCATGACGCCGGTAGCAAGGCTGACATGAGTGATATAAAAAAGATCGAACCATTGATCCCGATCATTAAAGAAGATAATATTAAACCGGAATTATATACATCCTGGAAAGATGAAATATGGGTAATCGAAAAACAACAATTGGAAAATTTGTGCAAAGACCTTGAACGCAGGTACAATGTCAGTTTTGTATTTCTTACGGATGAACTAAAAACCATGCATTTTTCGGGAACGATTCAGCGACAGACAATAGAACAGGTATTGAGTATTTTGCAACGGACAATGCCTATAAATTTTTTAGTGGAAAAGAATGTGATTACACTTTCGATGAATATGGAATTAATGGAGAGATTTAAAACACAACAATGATTATCACTATTAAAGAAGGAGTGCCTATGGAGAAATAACAAAACAAAGAAGCCCTTCCATGCCGAAAGGGCCTCATTTCAAATGGTATTTTTCGATATCCTTTGCAGAGGATTCGAAAACAAAATATAAAATAAAACTAAAGACAATATTATGACAAATAAATGTACATTTATTCGTGTAAGGTATTTTTTTTCGAAAAATAATTCTTTAGCACTGTTTATGAAATTATCTTCTATTCTTATCTTAATAGTCAATCTCAATATTTATGCCAATGTATATCCTCAAAATGTCAGGCTTGAAAATGCTATTGAGAATCAAACGATAAAAGATATTTTAAAACTGCTTGAGAATAAAAGCGATTATCGTTTTTTCTACAGTGATGATTATCCGGTTTTAAATAAAGTTATTTCTGTAAGCGCTCAGGAGTCAGATATATATGTATTACTCAACCAAATATTTAATGACACACCGGCGTCATATGAGATATTGGATGATAATGTCGTCGTAATCAGTCCATTTTCCCGGCAGACCATAAGAATAACCGGCACCGTTTCGGATGATTCAGGGGAAACCATGCCCGGGGTAAATGTTCTTATTAAAGGAACCGGTACTGGAATTACTACTGATGTTGATGGTAGGTTCTCGATCGATGTTCCTAATACGGAATCTGTTCTGGTTTTTTCATTTGTAGGGTACCACGAACAGGAAATTCCCGTCGGGGAACAACGTATGATACAGGTGATAATGGTTGAATCTTCAACGGAAATCGAAGAAGTCGTCGTTGTCGGCTATGGGGTTCAGAAAAAAGAAACCATGGTCGGAGCTGTATCACAGGTAGGGAATAAAGCGCTGATGCAGTCGGGGACTGCCAGTGTAACCAATGCCATTGCAGGTAAATTATCAGGTGTATTAACGATGCAGCAATCCGGTGAACCCGGGAATGATAATGCGGAAATCATTATACGCGGAGTTTCCAGTTGGAACGGCTCCCAGCCATTGGTGCTGGTAGATGGTGTGGAACGGGACTTCAAGGATCTGGATCCGAACGAGATCAATACCATCTCAATTTTGAAAGATGCTTCCGCTACCGCTGTTTTTGGTGCAAGAGGCGCCAACGGGGTATTGATCGTCACTACCAAAAGAGGTGTGGAAGGAAAACCGAAACTGGACATATCCGCATCCTTTGGCATGGAAAAGGCCACAAATATACCGGATCATATAGATTCCTACACCACTATGAAAATGTTAAATGTTGCCAGAATGAATGAGCAACAATTTACGGAACTGATCCCCGAATATGTGCTGGAAGAATACAGGAATCCGTCATCCCGTTTAAACGCACTGCGATATCCGAATGTAAACTGGTTTAAAGAAGTGACCAGGCCGTTTGCGCCCACGGCAACTGCAAATGTCAATGTGACGGGGGGAACCAGTTTTGTCAAATATTTTGCATCTTTGGGTTATACCCATCAGGGCTCGTACTTCAAAGGTGAGAAAGACGGACATGTTGATTCCCGCTTTTGGAACAATAGGTTCAATTACCGGACCAACCTTGATTTTAATGTTTCGAAATCAACCTTATTGTCATTCAATATCGGCGGGGAGGTAAGTATCAAGAATCAGCCCACTATCGGAAATATCTGGTGGACCTTGTATGGTACTTCTCCGGCCCGCTTCCCTACTTATTTCCCATCATGGCTTCTGGAAGAATATCCGGACCAGGACTATCCCGATGATACGGGAATACGTTATGCTGAACCCATCGGAGAATATATGGATAATCCGTATACCGTATTTAACCAGAGGGCTTTTAACCGGTATCTGGAAACCAAGCTTTTTACTGATGTAATGTTGAAACAGGATCTGGATTTCCTGCTTAAAGGGCTATCCATTAGAGGAAAAGTATCCCTCAGTACCTATTACAGAAATCTTTCCCTGACATCAGCAACTACGAACAATTATCCCCAATACCAGTTTGATTATGAAAAAGCGGCAATCGGGGAAAATCCGTGGTTCAGACAGGGACAGGGTGACGAGACATACAAAATGCCGCCGCTGGCAATCGGAATAGGTGGTTTGCAGAGTGGTTATTACAGTGATCTGTATTACGAATTTTCACTGGATTACAATAACACTTTCGGAGGCCACACTGTTTCGGTATTGGCATTGATGAACCGTCAGCAGAAAAACAACGGAACAGAGTTCGCCTATTATAACCAGGGACTGGTCGGACGGATCACCTATGATTACCGGAATAAATACCTGGCTGAAGTAAATGTCGGTTATACGGGATCGGAAAGATTTGCACCGGGCAACCGGTTCGGATTCTTTCCTTCAGGCGCTGTAGGTTGGGTAATATCGGAAGAACAGTTTTTCCGCGATGCACTACCCTGGATCAGCAAGATGAAGATACGCTATTCCGATGGTTTGGTCGGCAGTGATAATACATCCAGCAGATGGTTGTATATCAGTGATTATTTTGAAGACAGTAAAAAATACATCCGCGAGGATAAAGCCGCCAATACCCGTGCACAATGGGAAGAAGCCAGAAAACAGGATTTAGGGGTTGAAATAGGTTTATTCGATAATTCTCTTCATTTTTCGGTAGACCTTTTTAAAGAACGCCGTACCAATATGTTGTTGGTTCCACAAAGTACCCCCACGCTCTTGGGTATTCAATTTAAAGAATTGAATCTGGGGAAAATGAAGAAACACGGTATAGAGGTAGAGATCGAATATAAGAACACAACAGACGGGGGCTTCTATTACTTTGTACGCGGTATGGTCGGTATCAATGAAAACAGGATCCTTTTTAAGGACGATCCACCGTATGCACCCGATTATCAAAAACAGGAAGGAAAACCTTTGGAAGCCCAGACAAGCGGAGTACAGCTTGCAGGAAACGGCTATTTTACTTCTGTGGATGATATCCATACTTTACCATCTCCGTTACCTGTTTCAGGTCTCGCGATAGGCGATTATGCATTTCTTGATTATACAGCCGACGGATTGATCAGCAGCCTGGATGCCTATCCGATCAAAGGATCGCTTTATCCTCCCGTAACATATTCGTTTTCTGCGGGATTCAATTACAGGAATTTCGAGTTCAGTTTCCTGTTTCAGGGTAATGCCGGAAAATATGTATCGTACAACCAGAACTTTGAAGCCGAGTTCACGAAAGGTAATTATCAGGTACATGCTTCGCAACTGGATTATTGGACACCTACCAATACGGGAGCCAATCACTCCACCCTGCATTTCCCGGGCACCGGTTATATCAGGAACCTGGCATGGCTTCCTGCTACGGAAGGAACAGGATATACCACGTATATCGAAGGCCGGTTCTGGAGAAAAGCCGATTATCTCAAACTGAAGGAAGTATATATAGGATACAAGTTTGAACCTAAATGGGAAAAACTTCCGGGTATTTCCTCTATCAATGTTTATATGACAGGAAATAACCTGTTGACTTTTACCAAATTGATCGAAGGTGATCCTGAGCGGAAGGATTTCAGCAAGGGATTTTATCCTCAATTGCTCAGTGTTAAACTTGGTATGAGGGTTTCTTTTTAACATAAAACCGGACAACAATGAAAAAAAATAATTATATCATTATCCTGTTCATAGGAATACTTTTCTCGTCATGCCTTGATGATTATCTGGACCGTGCACCTGAATCCGGAATGACCACCGAAGATGTCTTTTCAAAATATGAAAATTACAAGTTATTTTTCGATGCGGTATATGAAGGAACCAGTAAAGACGATCCTTCCCAGCCGAATAACTGGCATGAGTTCAATATAAAGACGAGCTATAACCTGTATTTAACACAAAGCGACTTACGAAGTACCTGGGAAGGTTTGACCGAAACGGCAGATATGGGCCGTATTAACCGTCAGGCCATTAAAATGGGGGAAATAGAGGCCAATCTTCAATGGTTTACTACACATCGTGTAGCCCCTATATTGAATTCTATGTTCAAGGTGATTCGTATCTGTAATGTTTCCTTAAAAAACATTGAGATGTTGACTGATGCGGATAAAGAAACCATCGATGATTTTAAGGGTCAGGCACATTTCGTAAGGGCTTATGCTCATTTTGCATTATTCAGGCTTTGGGGCAGGATGCCCTATATCGATAATGTGATCAGCGGTGATGACCAGTGGGATCTTCCCCGGCTGAGTAATAATGAAACTTTATTACGGATAGCTGAAGATCTGGATACGGCAGCCTACTATTTCGGAATGGCAGGAAAAATGCGCCGTGATCCGGGCCCCGGTGGACAGGGTCACTTAAATGATCCGGAGCAATGGAGACCTAACGGAGTAGCTGCGAAATCGCTGAAAGGAAGAGTATTGTTATATGCTGCCAGCCCGTTGAGTAATGTAAAGGGTAATACCGATTGGGAAAGTGCAGCTGTGGCCTGTTGGGAAGCCATAGAGCTTGCCGAACAGCATGAGTATGCTTTGCTATCCGCAGCTGATTACAAAAGTAATTTCGTAGGTGCCAAATACACCAATGAACAGATATGGGCGTGGAATTATGGGACTGCAAATTATTCCAACAGGATACAGACCCAATTACTCAACAATGTGCTTCGTAACAATTCGACAAGCCCGTCACCGGAATGTCCCACTCAGAATATGGTCGACCGGTATGAAACAGCATCAGGTGATCCTTTATTTACCCAGGCCGAAAGGGCAGAGGCCATCGCAAAAGGAACTTATAAGGAGCAGGATCCTTACGCTAACCGGGATCCGAGATTTTATCTCAGCATCCTTTATAATACTGCTCCTGTTACCGGATTCGGAACTGCCAAAATTTATTACGAAATGGTCAATGGAGTGAGGGTCAATGGTGAAATGTTGAATTTCGGCACTCATACAGGAGTCACACAAACCGGTTATTATCAGGCAAAATACTGGGGCGGACAAAGTGTGAAAAATAACATAAGCACTCATTATACCGATCCTTTAATTCGTTTAGCTGAACTTTATCTGAACTATGCGGAAGCAGCCAATGAGGCCTACGGACCTAACGGGAAGGCGCCTGGAGCTGCTTTGTCGGCTGTTGAGGCGGTAAATAAAGTCAGGAACAGGATAGGAATGGTTTCTGTCCAGGATAGATTTACCACATCCACCGAATTATTCAGGGAACGTATCAAAAATGAAAGGACAGTGGAACTTTATGGGGAAGGCCATCACTTTTATGACATCCGTCGCTGGAAAGACGCTCCCAGACTGATGAACGAAAAATCCAGAAGAATGGATATAGAAAAGGTGCCTGTCAGCGCAGAATATCCCACAGGGTACAAGTATGATGCCACTAAAGAATTACCTGCAGAAAGACAGGTACGGTGGAAATCTGATGCCATGTATTATTTTCCTTTTCCGATTTCAGAGGAAAACAAAATGAAAGTGTTTGAACCCAATCCACGTTGGTAAAAAATTGATCAAATATGAAAATAAATATATCAGCCCATTTAAAGGTTTTTATCGTGCTTTTGCTCTGTACGGTGTCTGTAAAAACATTACCGGCCCAGAACAAAAAGGGAAAAGCCGTACTAAAGGAATACAGTTTAACTGTAAAAGATGAAGCAGGCAGAATGCTGGACGGAGTCCAGCTGATAGTCGGCGAAGGGATCTTTCATGCCCGTTCCGATCAATCCGGAATGATTAACTTCAGTGCTTATAGTGATGATTTTATCACGATCCATAAGTATGGATTCGGAAAGGAAGTATATGCTGTCGATCATCTTCCCGAAGATGGAGTGGTCATACTGACCGAGGCAAAATTATTTAAAAGTGACGATGATAATGTTCCGCTGCCATTGACTACTTTTAAGAAAAGGGACCTTACAAGTAGTGATTTTGTATTACGGGGTGATCAGCTGGAAAAATATCCCTCCTCGGATTTACGCAATGCGCTTACAGGATTGGTTCCGGGACTGGATATAATTGAAAACAATGGCGCCCCGGGAGTTTCTGTTGTGGCCTCAAGTCGTGTATCTACATCATTGAGGAACTACAGTCCATTGTATATAGTGGATGGAATGGAAGTGAACATCCTGGAAATGCCGCTTGATCCGCAGGAGATAGAAACCGTTACCGTAGTAAAGGATATTGTAACGAAAGCCATGTATGGACCGAAGGCCGCGAATGGAATCATTTACATAGAGACAAAACGCGGCAAACAGAATGAAAGGTTCCTGGATGTCGAAGTAGAATCCGGTGTAAATGTGGTCGATCGTTTTCCCGAATGGGTATCTGGTGCCGATTACGCCCGGTTAAATAACCAGGCAAGAAGGAACAGTAATATGGAGCCGTTATATAGTGAGGCGGATATCGATGCATATGCAAAAAACGATCCTTATGATTTGTATCATCCAAGCATTAATTTTAAGGAAATGTTATGGAAAGACACACGTCCATTTACACGGGCCAATGTTTCAGCCGGTGGTGGGAATGACAGGGTGCGATATTTTGCATATCTTGGATACAACGGGGAAGGAGATAACTTTAAAGTAGGATCCAAATCCGATTATAACAGGATCAATGCACGTTCAAATATAGATATCAAAATCACGGATCACATGAAGGTAGGACTTGGTATATACGGAGGAGTAACGATCAACAGGGCACCCAATTATTCCAATACTGCCAAAGCCATTGAAATGGACGGTTTACTGAACGATATCACCACTACGCCGCCTATTGCTTACCCGGTATATGCGTATTATGATGAAAAGAACGATAATCCATGGTACGGTGTTTCGACCAATTATGAGAGAAACCATATCGGAGACCTCGAGTCTTGCGGGTACTATAATGAGCTGACACGAACAAGCGCAGCAAATATAAATCTTGACTATGATTTCTCCCAGTTTGTTCCAGGATTAAAATCACGTACGTTCTTGTCATTTAATTTATTGAACCTGACAAGAATAGGGAAGGTGAACGAATATATTGCCTATACCGCAACTCCTTCACTTACCTCAGAGGGCAATGATACCATATTATTAGCGAAAGTACATGATGGAGTGGACAATACAGACCAGGAAAGGATACTGTCCTATTATTACCAGCGGTTATCTTTTTATGAATCCCTGTCCTATGACAAATCTTTCGGGGATCATGATCTTCAACTGGGTTTGACTTATTTCCTGTTTAATGGGATGAAAGATGCCGTTCGGGAACCGGACCGTCAGCAAAATGGTATTTTTACCGCCGGCTATACCTTCCGTGATAAATATTCCGTACAGGGAGTATTGAACTATGCGGGAACATCCAGTTTTGACAAAAACAAGAGATACAAAGTCTTTCCATCCCTGGGTATCGGCTGGGTGATCTCAGATGAGTATTTCATGCAGGATATCGGGTTCCTCGATTTTCTGAAGATACGTGCCAGCGCAGGTATCCTGGGATATGACGGGCTATCCACCGCTTTTTATTATCAGGACAGATGGTCTACAGCCACAGGTGCGGCATTTGGCCCGCATAGCGCCAACCAGTGGTTCGGTTCTGATACCGAAGCAACAGTAAGGCGCGCTTATCCTAACAGGATCGCCAATTACGGTCTCTCCTGGGAAAAAAGAAAAGAATTCACTGCGGGACTGGAAGCTCTTTTATTCGACCGCAAATTGTATGTCGAATTTAATTATTATAACAATACCCGGGATGGGATCATTGCCAAAATGGAGAATATGGTACCCTATGTAATGGGTATTTCAACAGCAAGTCCCTGGTATAATTATGATAAATATCGTTATCATGGGGTCGAGTTCAATCTATCCTATTCGGGAAGTGCCGGTGATTTCAAATACAGGATCGGAGGAAATGCCAATATCCGAAACAGCAAGGTGTTGAAAATAGATGAACCCAATTACGGTGAGTCATACCGTTCGAAAGTAGGAGAACCTGTCGATGCGATTTTCGGCTATACATGGCTTGGCCGTTATTCGAGTGATGCCGAGGCACAGGCAGTCATTCAGACTTTTGATGAGACCCTGCGTACCGGAGACCTGAAATATCAGGATAAAAACACCGACAATGTCATTGATGAAAATGACCAGAGCGTTATAGGGCGTTCTGATCCTCGTTTGATATATGGTCTGGATATACAACTGAGTTATAAGAATTTTGAACTTTTTGCCCTGGGTTCAGGACGGGCTTTTTATGATATTGAGAAAACCAACCGTTATTTTCAGAGCGGGACGGGAGACAATACTTACTCGAAATATGTTATGGATAATATCGATGGAGACTATCCCCGTCTGACCTATCAAAAAGTAAACAATAACTTTTTGAAATCTGATTTTTGGCTGACCAGTGGTAATTTTTTCAAATTACAGAATGTGGAATTTGCTTATAACCTGTTTCTCAAAAACAACAGAGTGCTGGGGATACAACGGGTCAGGTTCTACCTGCGTGGAGCAAACCTGTTTACCATATCCGGATTAAAAGATGTGGATCCTGAATCAATTAGTTCTGGAATCAATGCTTATCCGTTGTTCCGGACTTTTACAGGTGGTATTAAAGTAACTTTTTAATAGGATGATGATGAAAAAGATGAAAATAATAAACCTTTGGGTAATGATAGGAATGCTGGTTTCATGCAATGATTTTATGGAACCTTACCCCAATGGAGGATATACTACGGATGATATCTGGGATTACCAGGCAATGGTACAAGGCCTGATCGGAGAATGCTATGAAAGTAGTTATCTGCCCCGGAATTATAATAATAATGAAGGAACTTATCTTGACGGAGCTACGGATGATGCTGTAATTACCAGTACTACCCATAATATCCGCCGGCTGGCGGTAGGGGCGCTTCCCTCTTCTTCCGATCCTTTTCTGACATACTGGGACAGAGGGTATAAAGGTATTTTCCTGGTCAATACTTTTTTGAAAGACCGGAACGGTTATCATACCCGTTTTATGGTCGATGAACATAAAAACAACCTGATCCGTACCCGTTTGCAGGGCGAAGCTTTTGCTTTGAGAGCCTGGTTTTTATGGGATCTATTGCAGAAATTCGGTGGCAAAGGAATGAACGGCGAGATGCTGGGTGTCCCTATCCTGCTCGAACCGGTAGATATGGAAGAGGCAGAAGGGTTGACGCGTAATACATATGATGAATGCGTACAACAGATACTCTCCGATTGTGATTCTGCATTTAAATATCTTCCTATAGCACACCGCGATTTCCTGGTTACCGATGACGCAGATAAAGCCCTTGCCGGCTCGCGTTATTGGGGACGTTTTGACGGTATCACCACCAGGGCTATAAAGGCAAATGTATACCTGACCTGGGCAAGCCCCAGGTTTAATCCGGGAAATATCGCAGCAAGGTGGGATTCAGCTGCAGTAAATGCAAAGAAGGTGATGGATTTTAAGGAAAATGTAGATGGTATAGTCGCGAACGGCTTCAATAAAAGCACGGGAGTGAATTGGGTGAATCCTAATTTTCCGGGCATCGTATTTACATCACGTTATAATAACGCCAATGATGCCATGGAAAAAATGTTTTATCCGGGAGGTTTTCAGGGTAATGGTAACATAGGAGCCACCCAGGACCTGGTGGATGCTTTTCCCATGAGTAATGGTTATCCTAAAGACCACCCTCTTGGTGCGGCATTATATGATCCGCAAAATCCTTATGCGAACAGGGATCCCCGGTTTTACAGTATTATTTTCCATAATCAGGCACAGGCAAAGAAGAATAATACGGGCGCTGTGATGTATACTTTTGAAAATTGGGATGGGGCCAAGGATGCTCCCGGACCGATCAACAACAGCCGTACTAATTACCACATCAAAAAATTTGTTTTTATGGGGTTGAACTGGTCGGAAAATAATCCCAATAAACAACCTCATTCGAAATTCTTCATCCGTTGGGCGCATATGTGCCTGGCTTTTGCCGAAGCCGCCAACCATGTAGCTGGTCCTACCGATGCATCGAAATACGGGATATCGGCAAAAGACGCCATTGCATACCTGCGGTCGCGGAAAACATATGACAATGCTGATGGCTTCCTTTCGGATCCCTACCTTGACGAAGTCGCAGGGCAGGGAAAAGATGCCTTCAATGAATTTATCAGGAACGAACGCAGGTTGGAAACCTGTTTCGAAGGAATACGCTTTTTCGATCTTCGCAGATGGTCTACAGACGTCGAGACACTGAACAAACCGGTACATATGGCTAAGATCACCCGTAATACAGATGACACCTTTACCTATGATCTGGGCCAGGAAGTCGAATCGCGTGTGTTCCGTTCGGCTTATCTTCCGATTCCTTACCAGGAAATGTTAAGAATGGGTAACCTGATCCAGAATGAAGGCTGGGATAATTGGAAATAAAATATTAATGTAATTTATCGAATAAAATGAAAAAAATATTTTTCCTGATCATTTCTGTCATGTTGTTTTCATGTTATGATGATTATATTCATGATTATGACTATGACGCGATATATTTTACCAATCAGATCAATGTACGTACTTTTGTTGTAGGCGAAGGAATGCAGATACAAACAGGCGTTGCATTGGGGGGTGTCCGTGAAAACGATAGGGACCGGAATGTCGAATTTGTATTGAACAACGATCTTTTCATATCCAAAGGGATCTTTCAAAGTATGAAAACAGGTGTCGATCATGTGAAAGGATTCGTTTCCGATACACTATTACCCATGCCTGCCGATTTTTATACCCTGAGCGATCCGGTTAAGATGACGATCAGATCCGGAGATCATAAAGGGATGATCACCATCAAAGCAGATTCTGCAAAGTTTTTGTCGGACGCGAAAACTTTACGCGCTCATTATGCCATTCCGTTTTATATCACAAATGCTGATGCAGACTCTGTCCTCACTGCCAAGAGATATTCCGTAATCGGGTTAAGGTATGAGAACATGTTGTTCGGAAATTATTGGCATGGAGGTGAAACCGTGGTTAAAGATGCTTCAGGTACTATAGTGGAAACCATCAAATATTACACGGCTATACCCTCACCGGAAGCAAAAGTGATGAACCTGACGACTGTCGGTCCTCATTCGCTGGTTACCAGTAAAATTAGCGATGTGGCGGGATCATTCAAAATTACTTTAGATGGCGATAATATCTTGGTAAGTCAGGCCGACGGGTCGGGTGTGGAAGTACTCCCGGATGGTGAAAGCAAGTTCAATCGTTCCAGATTGCTTCAGGACAGGAAGATCTTCCTGAAATATAAATACGACAATGGCGACGGGACAACATCCTATGCTACCGATACTCTGACTTTCCGGAACAGGATCAGGGATGGGGTGAACGAATGGCAGGATGAAAATCCAGGACATTATCAATAATTATTGTTGGGTCATGAAGGGGTGATATCCGGATCCTACCGGATCTTACTCCTTCTTTATCGTTTAAAAGATGATATCGGCAGGCAAACATCTGTCCTGGTCAAAATAAATAACTTATAATTATCAATTAAAATGGATCGCAGGCAATTTATCAGACAAACAGGCTCCTTAGCCATTAGTACGGTTCTTTTTTCTCAGATATCGTGTTCTACCGGTAAAAAGGCACCTACCATCCTGGTGGTATCCGGGTGGCAGGATGTGAATATCGGGGATATAGCCCATACTCCGGGATTATTGCATATACTGGAAAACGCCTTTTCTGATGCAAAAATCATCCTTTGGAAAAGAAGTAAAAGCGAGAAGGTGGAAGTGCTCTTAAAAAAGAATTTTCCGGCCATAGATATTATTTACGGTAACGTGGACAAGGAATACAACGTAGACAGTGAGGAAGTGAAAAAAGCCGTCGAATCGGCCGATATTTTCATTCATGGATCGGGCCCCAGCGTAGTTGCAGCATCAAACCTGGAATTTTGGGCAAAACATACCGATAAGCCTTTCGGTATCTACGGTACCACCATCGAACATATTTCCGAGAAACTGGCCGCTCTCCTGAAAAAAGCTTCATTTATCTTTACACGGGAAACCGCCTCCATAGAAAAACTCCGTCAGGCCGGCATAACAGGACAACACATCATGTTTGCCCCGGACGCTACATTTTATCTGGATATTTGGGATGACGAAAAAGCGTTGGCCTTTATGAAAAAAAACGGGCTGGAAGAAGGAAAGTTCATTTGTGTGATTCCCCGCTTACGCAAAACGCCATATTGGGAGATACGCAAGACTTCACAAACCGAAGAAGAGATCAGGAAGATTACCGAGTTAAATAATAAATGGAAAGAGATCGATCACGCCAAAGCCCGTATGGCAATTGTTGCCTGGGTGAGGGAAACAGGGATGAAAGTTGTGTTGTGTCCCGAAATGACTTACGAAGTCGGTTTATTTGATGAGTTACTATACAATCCTTTGCCGGATGATGTGAAGCCATTCGTTGTCAAGCATGATTATTGGCTTCCCGATGAAGCCATGTCTCTTTACGCCCGTATGCATACCCTGCTCAGTTTCGAGTGTCATTCACCCATTATGGCCATCCGTTGCGGAAAACCGACATTCTATCTTCGCCAGCCTCAGGATACCATTAAAGGACAGATGTATTATGATCTGGGATTATCCGACTGGGTGTTTGAAATAGAGGAAACCACCGGCGAGCAGATCACCGGCCGTCTGATGGAAGTATACGGTAATTATGACGGAGCACTGAAAAAAGTGTCGGATACAATGGAAAAAGTAGAAAATTGTTATGTAAAAGCGAATAAAATAGTAAAAGAAGTGATCAGTAGCCGATGATTTTTTGCTTTTCTGTACAACCACACCACAAAGTGGTATGTTAATAGATGCAGATAAAAAAGAATATTCCGAGACGCAAAAAAATGAATTTCTAAACATATTTTTATCCGTTATATATCCAGTTTATATTATATAATCCGTTCGTTATGTTATTGTACCGTCATGTTGTTATTTTTTTAGTTTTTTCCGTTTTTGCAACAAACATGAACGCTAAAGATCCCGCATTGATCAGAAAAATATTAAAAGCCGATCATTTGGTCGCTTTGTGGGATTTTCGTGAACAACAAGGCCGGCCTAAATATTCCAAAGGCCGGATAAAAGTGGCTTTAAAGGATGGAACAAAAAAAGAAACCAGGGTACTTCCCGAAGGACCTTTATCCGGAAGATCCATCCTGCTGGAAGGCGATAATTTTCTGACACTCCCTTATGAAGAAACCGGAGCACTGAACGTAAAAAGCAATCAGGTAACGGTGATCGCCTGGGTGAAATGGGCCGGTGGACAAACAGGCTTTGTTGGCGGTATGTGGAACGAATACATGGATGGTGGAAAGCGGCAATATGGATTGTTTATTTCCCTGCCTTATTACAACGGCCGCGACCAGGTCTGCGGACATATCTCACAAACAGGCAGAGCAACTCCACCGTTCCCGTATTCCATCGATTATTCGGCAAGCAGGCAAACTGTTCCTTATAATGAGTGGTGTTGCGTAGCGTTTACCTATGATGGTGAATATATCCGCTCATATTTCAATGGCGTTTTCGAAAGCCGTCAACCCGAATTGATTGATCATACCAAAGGATTTTCAGGTTATCCTGAAGGTCTGACACAGGTGAAGAATCCGTATTATTTTCCCCACGGTATCGGCGACAACGGATCTGATTTCACAGTAGGAGCTGTGTTACTCAAATCCGGGATGGGCAATTTCTTTAAAGGACAAATCGGCGGACTGGCTGTTTTCGACAGGGCGCTGTCCGATCGGGAAATAAAATACCTGACAAAAACAAATTAACAGTTGTATAATTATCTTATCGTATAGCAATTATAAAACCAAATCAATAACAACCGATGAAATGTCCACAATCATATAAGGTATATTCATTATAATGAATAAAATTGGACATAACATTTGGCCTTTAAAAACAATTTTATACAAATGAAAAGAAAGATCCTATTAAGTTTTTGGATAAGTTGTATGTTCATATCCTTATCCTTTTCACAGAAGAACAATATGGTGTTAGTAGAAGCTGAAGGCTTCGCAGATCGTGGCGGCTGGGTGCTCGACCAGCAGTTTATGGACCAGATGGGCTCCCCCTTCCTGTTGGCTCACGGATTGGGTAAACCGGTAAAGGACGCCTCCACGAAAGTGACTATTTCAAAAAAAGGTATGTGGCATGTATATGTACGTACCTGGAACTGGTGTGCACCCTGGAAAACAAAAGAGAAACCCGGACGTTTCCAGGTATCTGTCAATGGAACTATTCTGCCCAATGAACTTGGACTAGGTGACAAATGGGGATGGGAATATGCCGGTAGTATTGATATCAAAGACAAGGAAAACACTGTCGCACTGAAAGACCTGACAGGGTTTGCCGGTCGTTGTGACGCTATTCTGTTCAGCCAGAACAAAGATGCCGACATCCCCAATGAAGGAAAATCCATGTACCAGTTCCGTAAAAAACTGCTGGGACTTCCTGAAAAACCGGAAAATGGCGGAGTATATGACCTGGTTGTTGTCGGT
>JAISOY010000212.1 GCA_031275285.1 Bacteroidales bacterium
ATTTGTCTTAGAGAGCTATCCCGCCCGTAATTTTTTTGTTCGATGGCCATATCCTGTTCCATCAATTGAAGTTGTCCTTTCAATCGTTCCCTATATGCAATGGTTAATTCGATTTGATGCCGCATGGCTTCAAGTTTTTGGGGATGATAACGTAGTTCTTCGAATGACTCAAATTCTGCCAGAGCTTTTTGAAATTCCAGAAAATAAGGTAACACATCACCTAACCTAAGACGTTGAGGTTCAAAATGGATACAGCCAGGCTTTATATCGTTTTTCTTGATAGAATCTATAAATGTCTCCAGAATAAGCATATCTCTTACGTCAGCAGGATTTTCCAATATTGCCAGCAGTTGGTCTGTTTTTACTTTTTGATGGTTTACTACTACCAGATTTTGGATATGTCCTGACGTTTGCGCAATAAGATGCACAGGTGGATTTGATGATGTGATAATAATTCGGCAATGTATAGAATCGGGATAAGAGAAAAAGAAAGTACTTCCCAGAATCAATATCATGACTCCGAAAATAACCATAATGCCATTACGAACCAAACTATTGGGTGTGCGTCCCAGTATAGCTTCGATCTCTTCGTTGCGGAGTTCAATAGGGTTATCTTTTTTGATTTCCAACTGATTTGATTTATTATTATCAATTATCATATTTCAACACCCAAGTTCCAACTGGTTTTGCACTAAATTAAAATAAGCTCCCCGTTTTTCAACCAATTCGGCATGAGTACCGTGTTCTATAATTTCGCCTTTTTCTAACACCACAATCTGATCGGCTTTTTTCACTGTACTTAATCGGTGTGCCACTATCACAACGGTACGTCCTTTGTAAAAAGTTTCCATATTCTTCATGATCTCGCTTTCGTTGTTAGCGTCAAGAGAATTGGTAGCTTCGTCAAAAAATAAGTAGGCGGGATCTTTATAAACAGCACGAGCTATCAGGATGCGCTGTTTTTGCCCCTGACTGAGGCCAGTGCCTTCCTGCCCTATTTTGGTATTGTATCCGGAGGGCAACTCTCCGGCAAATTCATGCACGTTTGCAATTTTTGCAGCCTGGTATAATCTGTCTTTATTTACACCTTCGTCGCTTGCTGCAATGTTTTCAGCAATATTATCCGAGAAAATGAACCCGTCCTGCATCACAATACCACATTGGGATCTCCAGAATCTGGAATGAATGTTTCTCAATGATGTGTTGCCAACTTTGATTTGCCCTTTTATCGGTGTGTAATTCCCGATAAGCAGTTTCAACAGGGTGGTTTTTCCGCTACCACTCGCACCGACTATTGCCGTTATTTTTTCTTCCGGTATGGTTAGCGTTACATTCTTTAGCACAGGCGGAGCACTCGGACTCAAATAACTGAAATTAACATCTTCCAGATAAATACTTTTGTCATCTGAAGGTAACTCCATTACATTCAATTTATTGGCCTGATCTTCGTCTTCCCTGAGATGAACATCTCCCAGACGTTCAATACTTATTTTGGCATCCTGATAGGAATGTACAAAGCCGATAAAGTTTTCGACCGGTCCTTTCAATTGTCCAAGGATGTAAGTTATAGACATCATCATACCTAGCGTCATTTGTCCGTCAATGACTGATTTTGCAGCAATTACCGAAAGAATAATATCTAATATGCGATTGATAAAAAACGACCCTGTTCGCTGTATTTGATTTACCGTCAATCCCTTAACGCTAACTTCGAATAACTCTGCCTGAATCGACTCCCATCGCCATCGCATTTTTTTTTCGCAGTTGTTCAACTTTATTTCCTGTACTCCGGAAATAAGTTGTACGATGTTGCTCTGGTTTCGAGCTGAACGTTCAAAACGTTTGAAATCCAAAACCCGCCGGATACGTAGAAAGGCCATCACCCAACCCACATATAAGCTATAACCTACAACAAAAATCAATAACAATGTGAGATTGTACCATGCCAAAATAATAGCAAATACAATAAAATTAAAAAAAGAAAAAAAAACAGAAATGGATGTTCCGGTCATGAATGATTGAATCCGCCCATGATCGCCAATTCGCTGCATAATATCCCCGGTATTTTTTGAATCGAAAAAAGCAATGGGTAATTTTAGCAGTTTCAGCAGAAAATCAGAAATCAACGCAATGTTGATCCGGGTACTGACGTGTAGCGATATCCAATTCTGAACAAAACCAACAGCCATTTGACTTATCGCCAATACCAATTGTGAAACCAAAATCAGTATGATAAAATTAAGATTGCTGTTAAGTACGCCCACATCAATCATGGATTGCGTGAGGAAAGGGAAAATCATTTGTATCATCAGCCCTAGCAACATCCCCATAATAATCTGTAAAAACAGTCTTTTATGAGGGCGCAAATAATTAAAAAACCATGATATGCCGGGTTTTTCTTCATTTGCCACATGGGAAGACGGATTATAAAAAGCCATCGAGGGGGCAATCATCAGAACCATACCCTTATCATCGCCTTCCTCCCGCGCGCTAAGCCAGCCATCCAAAAACTCATCAACACTGTAGGTTACATGCCCAAAAGCAGGATCGCTTACATATACCTTACCACGATAAGCGCCTTTGTGTTTGCGAACTTTGATTTTATAGACTATCACAAAATGCGATTGCCTCCAGTGAACAATACACGGAAGCACTATCTTACCCGACAACTTTTCGAAAGTTGTACGTACGCCCATCGTACGAAAACCGATTTGTTCGGCAGCATCGGCAATTCCCAGCATGGTAACCCCATTGCGATTAGCGTAGCACCATTCGCGTAATGATTGCAATGATAAATTCCGCCCATAATACTTCGCTATCGCATGTAAACAAGCTGGTCCACAATCCATGCCATCATGTTGAAGAGTAAACGGAAATGCCATGATTAAGATTTTACAACTTCACTTCAGAAATCAATTCCCCATCGAACAGATTCAATACACGTGTGGCATAACCTGCATCATGCTGACTATGTGTTACCATGACAACTGTTGTACCATCCTTGTTCAATTCGGAGAGTAGGCCCATCACCTCCCTGCCGTTTTTTGAATCCAAATTACCTGTCGGTTCGTCGGCAAGTATGATTTTGGGACCGGCAACCACAGCACGGGCAATGGCTACCCGCTGTTGTTGCCCTCCTGAAATTTGTTGCGGAAAATGCTTGGAGCGATTAGTGATTTGCATCCGCTCCATAGCTGCCTGTACTTTTTCTTTACGCCTGGCAGGCGAAACACCCATATATATCAATGGTAATTCTATGTTTTCAAAAACATTCATGTCCTCGATCAGGTTGAAACTTTGAAAAACAAACCCAATAACACCTTTGCGCAGCCGTGTGCGTTGCGGCTCGGAATAAACGCTTACATCCTCTCCGTTGAGTAAATAAGCACCACTGGTGGGAGTATCAAGCATACCGAGAATATTAAGCAGCGTAGATTTACCGCAACCAGACGGCCCCATAATAGCAACAAATTCACCTGAAGCAATCTCTAAACTGACCTGATGCAGCGCCCAGGTTTCAACATCTTCTGTACGAAAGATTTTTTGAAGATTTTCTGTTTTGATCATATCCTAAATTTTCTAATTTTCATAGATGCACCCCCCTTGATCCGTAATTGTTTTATTCCGTCTTAATAGACTTCACCGGGTCTTCATTCGCCGCGCTCCAATTCTGGAAAGTCACCGTACATAATATTATCACCGACAAAATAATAAAAGCCAGTAAATAAACCCACCAGTACACCGGCGTTTTATATGCAAAATTCTCTAACCAGCGGCTGACGACATAAAATGCAAGCGGCGCTGCGATCAAGAAACAAATCACCAATATCTTCAGATACCTTCTATTGAACATTAGGATGATCTCTGCCACCGATGCGCCATAGACTTTCCGGATGCCGATTTCTTTACGCCGGCATTCGCCATCGAACACAACTAAACCGAAGACGCCAACGACAGATATAAATATAGCCATCAAACTAAAGAGCGATATCAACGAAATCAACGAAGTTTCCTTTTCATAAAGTTGTTGCAACACTTCATCGTAAAAACGGACTTGAAAGGGGAAATTGGCGTCAAATCCGGCAAGTGTAGAATGAATATATGCCATTGCTTCATGTTTGTTCACTCCGGGCTTCAGCCTAATGTATGCAATGCCTGGTTGTCTACCCCAATTTTTCGTTCCCCATACATAAAATGCCATTGGAGCAACACCTAGGCGAAAAGAAGTAACATTTACATCCTGTATGAAGCCTATTATTTCACCACTTTCAATGCCACCATCACCTACCATTGTGTTTAGTTTTAAATCGTATATTTTGCGTGCTGTCTCATTAAACACATACACTCCATTTTGCAGATCCGCATCCTCTTGTCTGAAATCGCGACCTTCCGTAATATGAATACCCATTACTTTCAGAAAGGAGTAATGTACCGGAATGCATTGAAATTCAGCGCGTTTTCCATTGTAATCAATTCCCCATTTCATATAAATATCGGAACCTGATAATAACACTTCGCCAAAAGTAACATCTTCAATTCCGGAGTACGATTTTAACCGGTCGACAAACGCATCGCGACTATTCTGTATCCGCCCGATATTGACAGTGATCAATTCATCCTTGTCAAAGCCTAAAGCGGAGTTTTGCATGAATCTGTTCTGTAAATACATGAAAGAAACGCCTATTAGCAACGCAAACGAGGATACAAACTGAATACCAATCAAAATGTTCCTCATTTGTTTCCTTGTCGATGACAGGCCGAAATATCCCTTCAAGGCTAATGCCGGTTCAAAGGAAGTCATGTAACGGGAGGGGAAAATGCCGGCAAACAAACCGGTGAGCAATGCTATGAATGCTGTTCCTCCAAATATCAACGGATTTGCTGCAAACGACAGGTTACCATCTACAAGCTTTACCCATGGGGTAGTACGGAATACCGAAATAAGGCACAGTGCTACAAGGTATGACAGGAAACAGATGACAGCCGATTCGGCTACAATTGCGATACGCAGGGTGTTCCGTTGGGCGCCCAGTACGCGCTGCGTATTGATCCTCTTAACACGGATGGGTGTAAGCGCTGCGCTGAAATTAATGAAATTGATAGATGCAATGATGATAATCACTATAGCAATGGAAAACAAAATCATCAATGTTTGCCTGCTTGCCTTTGGTGCAGTGTCGTTTGATACATTAGTCACAAAATGAATATCAGGTAAAGCCGTAAAACGCAACTGTGCACCTATATCCTCCCAGGGATCACCACCAAGAGCATTATACTTTCGTTTGAAACTCTCATATATCAGCGGTAAATTAGATGCTTCATCGACTCGAAAATATGCATCATAATCAAAATTACTCCAATTCTCTTTATCCTGATTTGCCGAAATGGAGGGACGATATATATAATTATTGACGATGGAATTTGACGGAAAATCCCTGTATATGGCTCCCACCGTCCATTCTCTCAACTGTTTATCCACCGCCGGCTCATTCCCGAATATCTTACGCGAAAGGCTCAACGGGATAATTATTTTGCTGCGTGCTTTGAAAGCATCTTTACTGCCTTCTACGAAATCAAAAGTAAAAACATCAATAAATTCAGGCGCCACGCTCATGCATTTTTCTGTAAAAAAGTCCCGCACCCCATCATCTTCAATATTGAAATAATTTTCATACGGAAATGGGCTGACAACCGCACCGGCCATAATGTGAGGCGATGACTCGAAAAAAAGATCGGCAAGCGGACGAGGAATATTTGTTTGAACAGATGTTTCTTGAAGCAATTCCAACCGGAAGATCTTGTCATGGTCTTTGTGGAACTTATCAAAACTCAAATCATAATTCAATTGGACCATGATGGTCATAAATGCTGCAAAAGCAACCGAAAGCCCCATAATATTCAAAACTGTTGCCAGCTTAAACCGGCGGATAACGCTTAAAATATTCCGTAAAATTGGATACATAACAATTGCCTGATTTATAGTTCTTACAATAAGATAGTCTGTTAAAGAATAATGTTGCTTTGCCCTGGGAGGTCATTATTTATTGCTCCATCCTCAAAGGCAACCATGATGAACATTTTCATTTTTGGGCATATTAGATTTACTAAACAAAAGTAGGTTTTTTTTGTTAAATACAAAACCCTTTTTATTGGTTATCAGATACCAGTGCGTTAAAAAGTCAAAATATGCTGAATAGATAACAATCCGACAACTGGTATAATGCTTTGTTATTCTGCATTATGCGTATCTTAAATAGCTCAGTTGAAAAATCATTGATCTTAATCTGATCATATTTATTTTAACCATGTTTTCAGAGATTTTACATTGATATTCATAATCTTTGCTTAGTCTCCTGTAACTTTCAAACCATGCAAAAGTTCTTTCCACTATCCAACCTTTAGGTAAGGGAATAAATTCTTTTTTACCATCAGTGTGCAAAATGACTTCAATGATATGCTTCAATTTATTTTTTACAGCATTAATCACTTCCCCACGGTATCCACCATCAGCAAAAAACCTGGCCATTGTAAAAAAGTCCATCCTTGATCTGGTTAAAACATCCCCCAGCAGATTTACAGTCATGGATTCCGGCGGAATGAACCACCACAACCAACAGTAATACCAGGGTATCAGTTACGATATGTCGTTTACAGCCCTTTATCCGTTTGCCTCCGTCGTAACTCCTGATCTACAAAACGGGTGGTCTTTACCGATTGGGATTCAATGATACCAACCGAAGTCTCTTCGTTCTTTCCATATGACTTTCAAATCTTGCCTCTTATTACATTCATTATCAAATTAATTGTACCGTTAAATATGCATTTCCTGATATAATAATAAACCAGGCGCCAGTCCGGAAAACACTTGGGCAACATCCGCCATTGGCAACCACTTTTCAGCAAATAAAACAATGCATTAAAGACTTCCCGAAATTTATTTTTACGTTTGCGCTTATCAGGAATTATTTTTACTATTGTATCCCATTGGTTGTTGGTTAAGTCTGTCGGATGTCTTTTTATTTGTAATGTTTATTTGATCGATAACCATAAGATTACAAATGCCATTCGACATATGAAACTAATAACCAATGTTTTTATATAATCACATTGTCGTTTTTAAACAGATTCTTATCAGTTTTTTACAAAAATTATTGTTGCTCTGATTCTTCTTTCAGATGTTTCACATTCTTTTCATACAAATCGATGATAAATGACTCCGGCTTGACCTCAGAATTTTTCAATACGCAAATCGATTGTAAATTATCAGGGGAAGTTTCCATTATGTTCTGGGAACATGGGCCGTTGCATATAGGCAAGTGTTTACATG